>DATMPD010000140.1:0-7088 GCA_035567955.1 Edaphobacter sp. | reverse complement strand
GGTTGGCCGCACTCCCGCCGCGAACAGCTACGAACTGGACTTCGCCAGGGCGCTGATCGAGGGCGAGGGGATGGGCCAGCATGACGTGACCGATGTGCTGACGGTGAGCCTGTCGGCTAACGATATCGAGGGCCACCAGCTAGGACCTGACTCGGATGCGGAACGGGAGATGGTGGTGGATCTCGACCGGGATCTCGATGGCTTCTTCAGCTATCTGGACAAGAAGGTCGGGCTGGCGAATGTGATGATCGCGCTGACCGCGGACCATGGGGTCGCGCCGATTCCTGCCGCGGCGGCGAAGCTGGGGGTTGCGTCGGCTCGGCTGGACCTTGAGGCCTTTACTGCGGCGATCGATGCGTCGTTGAACGCACGCTTTTCTCCTGGCAAAAAAGTTGAATATTTCATGCCGACGCAGGAGCTGCCGTATTTGGCGCTCGATGCGAAGGCCTTTGGCAGCGTCCCAGAAAAGGATGCCGAGCAGGCGGTGATCGCGGCGATCCCAGATGCGATCAAAAAGTTGAGCGCGCCGCCGCAGCCGCCGAATAACAACCTCACGCTCGAGGCGACACGGAAGTATGAAGAGAGCCGCGTCGATGCCGACCCTTCGATCTACTTCACTCGTTCGCGCGTCGATCTTGCGGACGGAAAGATTCCCGAAACCGAGTTTGGACGGCGCATCGCGCATAGCTATACCGACCACGGCGGGTGGTATGTGATGGTGGTTCCGACCGCCTACCAGATGGAGTATTTGAACGGGATTCAGACGACGCATTTTTCGCCATGGAGCTACGATCGGCACGTGCCGCTGGGCTTCTTTGGGGAGGAATTTGTGCCCGGTTACTATCGAGAGCTGGTGGCTCCGGTGGATATTGCGGCGACCTTTGCTTCGATCCTTGGCGTCAATGCTCCCTCGGCCAGCGTGGGCCGGATACTGACCGAGGCACTACGTCCATCGACCGCCGGAACAGGCACGCACTGAGAAGCCGCTACACTGAAAGCATGGGAAGGAATGCGGGACGGTGAGCGTGACAGCACGCAGCAAAGACCCTGAAAGCAAAGGTCCGGAGATGCGCGTTACAGTCGCGGGCGTTGCGTTTCGCTCGCCTGTGATTGCCGCCAGCGGAACCTTTGGCTATGGGGTGGAGTTTGAGGACGTTGTCTCGCTCGATCGCATTGGCGGGTTTGTGACCAAGGGGCTTTCGCGGGAGCCGATGGCAGGAAATCCTTCTCCACGCATCATCGAGACGGCGGCCGGGATGATCAACGCGATCGGCCTGCAGAATATGGGCGTGCGTGCGTTCATCGCGGAGAAGCTGCCGAAGCTGCTTGGACTGAAGGGCACGGTGGTGATCGCGAATGTCTTCGGTTTCACTATTGCCGACTGCGTCGAAGTAATCCAGGCGCTTAACGATGCGCCGGGCATCGCGATGTATGAGCTGAATGCGAGCTGCCCCAATACGAGTCATGGGGGCATGGTGTTCGGGACCGATCCGCCGGAGTTGTGGGAGCTGGTGGCTCGATCGAAGGCGGCTACGCGACGCCCTCTGATGGTCAAGCTCTCGCCTAATGTCACCGATATCGGTTTGATGGCGCGGGTCGCGGAGGATGGCGGGGCCGACGCGGTCTCGCTGGTCAACACCTTCGTTTCACTCGCCATCGATGTGGAGACTCGCCGTCCGCGCATCGCCAATATTACCGGCGGACTCTCCGGGCCGGCCATCAAGCCGATCGCGGTGCGTATGGTGCACGAAGCCTCCAAGGCGGTGAAGATTCCTATCGTCGGCATGGGGGGAATTCTGCGAGCCGAGGACGCGGCGGAGTTCATGATGGCAGGCGCGACCGCGGTGCAGGTGGGGACGGCCAGCTATGCCGATCCGCGGGCGGTAGAGAATATCGCCAATGGGTTGAAACGATGGTGCGCGGCGCACGGTGTGGCGCAGGTCAGCTCGCTCACCGGGTCGGCGCTGCTCTGAGGGGCAGGCTCTGCTGGCTTAGAATAAGGCAGTGATGATTGAACACAGTACTGCCTCCTCAGCTCCTCCTACTGACCTTCGCCCTATCCGGCGCGCACTCCTTTCCGTTACCGATAAGACAGGCTTAGTCGAATTTGCGCGCGTTCTGGCGTCCTTTGGGGTGGACCTGGTTTCGACCGGGGGCACCTCGCGCGCATTGCGGGAGGCGGGCCTGCCGGTGCGCGACATCAGCGATCTGACGGGATTTCCCGAGATGCTCGATGGGCGTGTAAAGACACTTCACCCCAAAGTGCACGGCGGCATCCTCCACATTCGCGATAATACGGAGCATATGGCGTCGGTGGGAGAGCACGCGATCGAGCCGATCGACATGGTTGTGGTGAATTTGTACGCCTTTGAAAAGACGGCACAGCGCCCTGGCGTCTCCTTTGCCGACGTGATTGAAAATATCGATATCGGCGGACCTTCGATGGTGCGGTCTGCGGCGAAGAACTTTTCCGATGTGGCGATCGTGACCTCGGCGGCCGACTATTCGTTGCTGGCGGATGAGATGACCACGAACTCGGGCAGCCTGAGCCGTGCTACTCGCTGGCGGCTGGCAAAGGCGGCGTTTGCCATCACCGCGGCTTATGATGCGGGGATTGCGACGGCGCTGGAGAGCATCGAGGCACCCGTCGGCGAGGCGGTTTTTTCGCAGGAACAGCTGCCGCCGACGATTCGCGTGATCGATCCGCTGTTGCAGACGCTCCGTTATGGGGAAAATCCCCATCAGAAGGCTGCGTTGTACACGGATGGCAGCGGCAAAGGCGTCGCGAACTCCCGGCAGTTGCAGGGTAAAGAGTTGAGCTACAACAACATCGTCGACCTGGACGCCTGCTGGGAGCTAGTCAGCGAGTTCGATGAGCCAGCGGTCGTGATCATCAAGCATACGAATCCTTGCGGAGCTTCGACCGGCGCAACCGTGGTTGAGGCCTATCGTCGCGCGCTGGAGTCTGACCCGGTCTCGGCCTTTGGGGGAGTCATCGGCATCAATCGGGAGGTCGACGCTGCGGCGGCGGAGGAGATCAGGAAGCTCTTTGTCGAGGCCATTGTGGCGCCATCGTTTACGCCGGAGGCGCTGGAACGCTTTGCGACGAAGAAGAATCTTCGGCTGATCGAAATCTCCCCGGCGGAGACTCCGCGGATAGTCAAACAGGTGTCGGGCGGGCTGCTGGTGCAGGATGCGGACCGCCTTCGCATCAGCGAGGCCGAGCTTCGGATCGTCACCCGGCGCAAGCCCACGGCGGAGGAGACTCGCGCGATGCTCTTTGCCTGGAGGGTGTGCAAACACGTCAAATCGAACGCGATCGTCTATGCCCGCTTTAGCGACGGCCATGGCCAGACGGTCGGGGTGGGCGCTGGCCAGATGAGCCGGGTGGACGCCGCACGATTTGGCGCGATGAAGGCGATTCTTCCACTCAAGGGAACAGTTGCTGCCTCTGACGCCTTTTTCCCCTTTCCCGACGGCCTGGAGACCATCGCACAGGCCGGCGCCACGGCGGTGATTCAGCCCGGAGGCTCGGTGCGGGACGCCGAGGTCATCGAGGCGGCGGACCGGCTTGGCGTGGCGATGGCATTTACCGGAGTCCGACACTTCCGGCACGGATAAATGCTCCTTTTTTGAGAAAATGACAGCTATAATCTCTGCTATGCTGTGCCATCGGCCAGTCCCTGCCGCCTGCATCCAAACTGCAGGTGCCACCGTCTAACCGTTGTCTGGCTGTGTGTAACGCTTCTCGGTTTCCATTCCGTCGGCACAGGAAATTACAACTCATGACTCTCCTTTTGCGTGCCTCCTCTCTTCGTCACTTTCGGTTGATTCCGGTTGCTGCCCTGCTCTTCGCGGTGCACACAATGGTTGCGCAGACTAAGGCTCCGGCTGCCGCGACGAAGCCGACAGTCCCGGCTGCAGTGCCTGATCGGGCTGCTTCGTATTACCACTATGGCCTGGCGCGCCTTTACGAAGATATGGCTGTAAATGCCGGCCGGTCGGACTATGCGACCCAGGCGGTGGAACAGTACAAGCTGGCGCTGGACGCCGATCCCAACTCCCGCCTGTTGCAGGATGGTCTGGCGGATCTCTACTTCAAGATTGGCCGCATCCGCGAGGCGGTGACTGCCGCGCAGGATCAGGTGACCAAGGACCCCAACGACATCGAGGCGCACACACTCCTGGGCAAGGTTTATCTGCGTTCGCTGGGGGACATGCAAAGTACCCAATCGGGCCAGAT
Source organism: Edaphobacter sp. (assembly GCA_035567955.1). Classification (GTDB taxonomy): domain Bacteria; phylum Acidobacteriota; class Terriglobia; order Terriglobales; family Acidobacteriaceae; genus Edaphobacter. Next base: position 2,845 of record DATMPD010000140.1, on the reverse strand, counting down.
GCTGCAGCTGGCCATTGGAGAGTACGAGAAGCTTGCACAGTTGAAGCCCAACGATGTGGAGACGCATCTTCTGCTGGGTCAGCTTTATGGTCTGAACCATGACTCGGCGAAGGCGGAGGCGCAGTTCAAACTGGCGCAAGGGATCGATGCAAACTCCGAAGAGGTTGCTCTGAACATGGCGCGGCTGTACAGCGAGCAGGGGGATCCGAAGCGCGCTGCCGATGTGCTCAATGCCATTCCTGTCGATGACCGCTCGCCTCGCATTGAGTTCGCTCTTGGCGCCAGCTATGAGCAGTTGAAGAAGAACAAGGACGCGATCGCGGCGTATCATCGCGCGCTCGACATGGAGCCCGACAATCTGGATACGGAACGCGGCCTCGCCAACGCGTTGCTTGCAGATGGACAACTCGACGAGGCACTGAAGGTGCTGACCGGGATCGTTGCAGCGGAGCCCCAGGATGCGCAGTCGCAGGTTCATATCTCGGAGATTCAGCGGCGCCAGGGACACTATGACGAAGCACTGAAGACCCTCGAGAAGGCCAAACCGCTGGCGCCGGACTCGCTTGAACTGACCTACAACGAAGCCCTGATCTACGATTCGCTGGGCCGTTACGACGACGCGACCGGTGTGCTCACCAAGCTGGTGTCTGATACCGAACGGGCGGACGGCAAGTATTCGGACGGGGAAAAGGCGAATCGCTCGATCTTCCTCGATCGGCTTGCCATCGTCTATCGCGAGCAGAACAAGACAGCAGAGGCCGTTGCGACCTATAAGCAGCTGATGGCGCTCGGCGGCGACTACGTCAAGAGCGCTTACTCCGGGCAGGTCGACGCTTACCGCGATGCGCATCAGTGGAAGGAGGCTACCGCCGTTGCCGCTCAGGTGGCGAAGGCGCTGCCGAACGACCACGCGATTCAGTTGATGTATGCCGGTCAGCTTGCCGATACCGGCCAGGTCGACCAGGGCGTCGCACTCGCAAAGGCCCAGCTTGCAGCAACGATGGGTACGCCCGATGAACGGGACTCGCATCTGGCACTGGCGACGATCTACACACGGCTGAAGCGGTGGCAGGAAGCCTCGACCGAGTTGAACAGTGCAGAGGCTCTGGCGACCAAACCCGACGAGAAGCTGTATGTGTATTTTCTGCGTGGCTCGCTGTATGACCGTCAGAAGCTGTACGACGATGCCGAGGCGCAGTTCCGCAAGGCTCTGGCCATCGATCCTTCGAACCCAACGGTGCTGAACTATCTCGGCTATATGTTTGCCGATCGCGGCGTGCGGCTGCCGGAAGCCCTTGCTTTGATTCGCAAGGCAGTCGAGCTCGATCCGCAGAACTACGCGTTTCTCGACTCGCTCGGGTGGGTGTACTTCAAGTCCGGTCAATACACGCTGGCTGAAGAAAATCTGCGCAAGGCGAATGAGCGGAGCAATGCGGACCCCACGGTTCACGATCACCTCGGGGAAGTCTACGAGAAGACCGGCAATCTGAAGATGGCTGTGGCGCAGTGGGAGCGGTCGATGACGGAGTACGCGAGTTCGTTGCCGGCGGATGCCGACCCTGTGGATGTGTCCAAGGTCCAGCACAAGCTGGAGAATGCCCGGGTGAAGTTGGCGAAGGCGGGAACTCCCGGCAAACAGTGACGGCACTTGCCGTCGACTAGGACGCCGTAAAGGTGTCTGCCTTTACACTTAAATCTGACTATGGCAATCGATCTCCATCGATGCGCGGTCGCCGGAGACCCGGACGATCTCCTTTTGACTCGCGTCTATCCCGCGCCGGTCCGTTCCGCGCGTACGCCGTTCCAGCGGGATCGCGAGCGCATCGTGCAGGCCCGTGCCTTCCGGCGTCTCGCGGGGAAGACCCAGGTATTTACCAGCCGGGCGTCCGATCATTTTCGCAGCCGCCTGACCCACACGATTGAGGTCGCGCAGATCGCCCGGGCGGTTGCGGCGACGCTTGGCCTGAACGAAGATCTGGCCGAGACGCTTGCGCTGGTTCACGACATCGGCCATCCGCCCTTTGGGCATGCCGGTGAGCGCGCATTAGACCGCTGCCTCCAACGTCACGGGCGGCACTTCGATCACAATCTCCACGCCCTGCGGATCGTCGAGCACTTCGAGCAGCGGTACGCCGCGCATCGCGGGCTCAACCTGACGCTGGGCGTTCGTGAGGGCATCATCAAGCACTCGCGCGACTACAACATCGAACACCACTCGGAACTCGCCGAATATCTGTTGGACCAGCGGCCGCCGCTGGAGGCCCAGTTGATCGATCTTGCCGACGAGATTGCGTATCTCACCGCGGATCTCGACGACGGCGTGGAGTCGGGTCTGCTCGAGATCAGCCATATCCGCGAGCATGTCGATATTCTCGGCCGCTGCTATCGCAAGGTCGAGAGACACCACACAGGGGTGGATGAAAAGTTCCTCTTCAACGAGGCGTTGCAACTGATGCAGAACCTCCTGACCGACGATCTGATGGAGACGACGGCTCGGAATACGCTGGCGATCGGGGCTGAATGCCTCGCCGATGTTCGCCGGCATCCGCGGCGGCTGGCGAGTTTCTCTCCGCAGGTCGAGGCCGAGCGCCTGCAGGAGAAACGCTATCTTTACGACACCCTCTACACCTGCGGCCCTCTCGAAACGGAGCATGAAAAGGCCGAAGAGGTTGTCACTGCGCTCTTCGATCATTGGATCAACGATCCCGAGGAGCTGCCCGTCAGCCACTTCGAAGAGGTAGAGAATGAAGGGCTGGCCCGCGTGGTGGCAGACTATATTGCCGGCATGACGGACAGCTTTATCCTGCTGCAGTACGCCCAGGTCAAGCGCGCTCTTCGTCGCTAG
>DATMPD010000139.1:0-2929 GCA_035567955.1 Edaphobacter sp. | reverse complement strand
CTGGCGCGGCCGCCGTCGAGGGCATGGTTGTTGGGATTGATCGACATGGCCAACGCATAGGCGGCTCGGGCGATGGGGTGGGGCGGCTTTAACATCTGCCCGGCGTAAAGAGGGTGGGCGTAAGGGTAGTTGTCGTGGAGGCGGGTTGCTACCTGCTGCAGGATGGCGGATGCTGCTTCTCCCAAAGGAACTGCGGGATTGGGGGGGAGGTGGGCGAAGCCTTCGTCCAAAGCGCGTTGGGATTCGGCGAGAAGCTTTAGGAATTCGTCTGACATGGATGCTCTAAAACGCCGACCTCGTAAGGAAGCCGAACTTCATCATAAGCCCGAGAACGGTTGCGAGTATAACGGCGAGGGTAGTCCACGGCGCTGCGGTGCGCAGGCGCTTCCTCATAACTTCGACGAGGATGATAAGGACGTAGAGAGCGAACATCAGCAGAAGGCCATCCGCGACGAAGATGCGTGTGACGCCGGGTGTGGCGATGAGAACGTGCTCGAAGTGAAAGGGCGGAAAGAGAGAGCCGATACCGAAGATGATGAGAAAAAGGAAAAACTGGAGGATCGTGAGGACGGCTTTTTTCATGGATGAGTTCTCGACATGAGTTTAGCGCGGCCCTTCGGGATGCGGCAGTAGTTTTGCAGCTACGTTTACTCAGGGGAGGTTCGATTCGAACTGGTCGTAACGGTGTTCGAGTTGCCACTGCTCGGCGGCCTTTTCGCTGGACTGCAGAAAGCTGAGGCATTTGGGTGTTGGGTTGGCCGCGCCTAACGGTTGGCCTGCACAGGCAGGGATGGTTTGCGTGAAGACGTCAGGCTTTTGCCATAGACTTGCGCCGGGAAGGAAGCTGTGTTCAAGGCTGGTGCGGGCTGAACGTTTGAGGTCGAGGTAGGAGAGGTTGAATTCGACAGCAGCGCGGGTGTACTCGTGGGTGAGATCGATGCGGGAGACGCCTTCGTCATCGGTAGAGAGGGCGATGGGGACGCCCGCGGCGCGATAGGTTGGAAGCGGATGCCAGGGTGCATTGACGCCGAGGATGACATCGTTGGAGGTGAGGTTGATCTCGACCATGATGTGACGAGCGGCCATCTCTTTCAGTAGAGCCTGGGGCTCATTCTCGTACATGACGTCGACGCCGTGGCCGATGCGTTCGGCATGGCCGAGATCGACCGCTTCGCGGATGTGGAAGCGGAGGCCGTCGGGAGGCACGAGGCCGGGCGCGAGTTCGCCGGCGTGGAGACTGATGTGCACTGTGGGATAGACGCTGTGGAGATAATCGAGCATCAGCATCTGCCGGTGATACTCGGACATGGCCATGTAGGCGTCTTCGGGCTGAACGAAATTTAGGCCGACCACGCGCGGGTCCTGTGAGGCGACCTCAAAGGCGAGAAGGGTCTGGGCGAAGACCTGCTGCGGAGGAAATGCGCGGAGGACCTGATAGAGGAACCGTATCTTTACCGCGCAGGCGGCGCGGGCGCGAGGCTGGCCGCAGTTTTCTATTTTGTTGCGGGAGTCGAGGGCATCGTCCAACTCCTTGCGATCGATGGCGACTTCGTCGCGGAGGCCGGCGGCTAAAAGCATGTCCCGCAGACGGCTGAGGTCCTGGCGGGAGGTGCCGGTGGCGTCGCCGGTGCGATTTAGAGCTGGGTCGGCGGGCGTTGCGGGCCAGCCAATGCTTGAGCTTAGCTTTGCGACGTCACTGAAGACGGGGGTTTCCATGATTTCGAGATATTGCTCGTTCTGGGCAGCGGCGCGGGTCGCGACCTCATCCAGCCATTCGCCGGTGTGGGATTTGTCGATGCCTCCGAAGCGGCTGAAGGTGGCGAAGAACTGATCGTGGCCGCTGATGCCGGCGCTGGGGACAAAGCTGCGCATGGAGAAGGAGTCGACGAGGGCGTCGTAAAGCTTCTGGTCCTTGAAGGCGCTCTCGGCACGGACATTGGCTTCACCACAGACGGGCTGAGGGGGAAGGCTCCTGGTGGTGGGCTCAGGTTTGAAGAAACTCATGGTTTTGGGATTGACGCAAAGGAGATCGGCGGACGCATCCTTAATGAAGGTTTCGGCATAAACGGCGCCGGAGAGGTGCATGTGGAGGTCGGCGCCCTTGGGCATGCGCGTGAGGAAAGCTGAGAGTTCCAGCGGGCTCTGTTTCGCCGCGTCGAAGGCACGCATGGCGCGCTGTTCGCGTGGCGTCCCGACTGAAGTTGAGGTTTTTGTTGTTGCAGCGCGGGTTGCGGGGCGTTGGGGAGTTTGCGAGAGCACGACGGCGGTGAAACAGAGCAGGAGAGATGCGGGTGCTAAGAGTCGAATGCGATGCAAAATGGGCGTCCTTGGAGTGCGGGCGATGAGAAAGGATAGCGCGACAGGAGAGAGTTGGCGGTACAGCGCGGGGTTGCTATACTTGAAATGCGTTTGCGTTGCTGGTTCCCCGCCAGCGGCAGCTCCCCTAAGATGGCCGGGGCAACAAATGTAAATCGAAGCGCGCGGTGGTTCTTGGCGATCCCCGATCACAAGCGTTATGCCAAGGCCAGATAGCTCAGTGGTAGAGCGCGGCCCTGAAAAGGCCGGCGTCGGCGGTTCGATCCCGTCTCTGGCCACCATCTTTTCAACAACTTACAAGCCCATCGAGCAACGATTACGTTCCGAAACGTTCCAATCGCGCGGCGGAGTCGGTCAACTCCCACGCCTTGGATTGTCGGAGAGTACCGGAAAGTCTTCGGCAGCGTTGGACGCGAAAATTTGGCAGCCGGACATTTTCTGCGACGCCTGAAGAGGCCTGGAGCCTTCGTCCGGTGGCTTGCCCGATGTTTTGTACCAGTGAGGAGTTAGTGTAGCGCAGCTATCGTTGTGTTGGGATAGCCGCCGTCGGGGGTGTGGGGAAGTGGGAAGCGCGAAGCGGTTTCCAGTTCTCCATGCCCCTTTTTGGTTAGGG
>DATMPD010000138.1:0-5815 GCA_035567955.1 Edaphobacter sp. | reverse complement strand
GTGATGCCGGAGGAGTAGATGTCGGGATTTTTCTCCCAGGGGCGGATGGTTTCGAGGGTGAGGAGCTGACTGCGGATGTTGTTGAGGAGGATCTGGCGGTCGGCGGCGACGGAGGCGTCGAGGGCTGAGGGGTCGATGACTTCGACTTTTTTCTCGTAGGCGTGGAGGGCGGCGATTTCTTTTTGGATGTTTGGGGCAGAGTAGTCTTCGAGCTGGGTGTCGTATTGGTGCAGACCGGCCTGAGTGCCCGCAGTCGGGGCGAAGTGGAAGTAGAGGTCGGAGAAATATTGGTCGGCGAGGAAGTTGAAGGTCTGGAGTGCACCGTCGGCGGAGAGGTGTTGCGATTGAGCGGCGGGAATGAGCATGATGGTTACGAGGAGAGGGACGGCGGCGAGGTTGTAGAAGCGCATGGGACCTACATGCAGTGTATGCCGCGAGGAGGATGAGGGGAAGGCGCCCGTTCTGCTACGGGTTTTCGGGGACGGTGTATTCGAAGTCGTAGGAGTGCTTGCCGTCGGCGATGATGATGTTCATTTTGCCGGCGAGGCCGGTGAGTTGGCCAGTGGCGGAGTCGGGGACCACGGTGATGCTTAGTTGCGGGACGCCGCGGTTCATAGTGGCGCTGTGCTGGAGGACGAAGGTGCCGGTGCGGCCTTTGAGAGAGCCGGTGACGATTTCGAGGGCGACGTAGCCGCCGGAGGAGTTTTTTGCGCCGGTTCCCTCGGCGAGCATGGTGCCTTTGCTGGTGGCTTCGAGGTCGCCGTGGAACTGCTTGTCGAGGAGCATGCGGCCGATGGCTGGGCCTCCGCCCTTTTCGTCGGCAGGCTGCGGATCGATTTTCACTTCGAAGGGGCCGGTGGCATGGAGAGACATGATGGCCTTCTTTGTGGGGGTGGATTTTGGATTGGGCTGGGCACTGGTTTGGGCGTGCGTTGAGAGTGCAGCGAGAAGGAGTGGCGTGAGGCAGGTCGCGACGAAGCGAGAAGCTGAGGTTCGGGTTGCAGCGCGTGCGGTCTTCACCGTTCGGGTTGGAAGGGGATGAGATCTTCCTTTTGGTGGACGGGGACTACGCCGTAGCGGCTCATGACGGCCCCGATGCGAGCCAGGTCGGGATGCCGGCTCTTGAGATAGAGGGCGGCGATTTCGAGGTAATACTCGGGGCCCATCACGCCGGGAGTCTGCAGGCAGAGGACGCGGCCGGGGGTGTGGGTGGGGTTAGCGTAAGAGTGTGGCGTGCCGCGGGGGATGAGAAGGGTGACGCCGCGGCGAACTTCGTGAGGTTTGTCGTGGAGCGTCCAAGTCAAGGACCCATCGACGCCGAAGATGGTCTCGTCGTATTTGCGGTGAAAGTGGGGAAGCGGGACGCGATGGAAAGCAGGCATGATGAGTTCGAAAAGATCGAAGACGCCGCCGGTTTCGTGGCGGGTCTTAAGGAAAGTAACGCTCATCTCGCCGACGGGGATCGTTTCGTACATTCGCACCTCCGGTAGGTGCATGATACTTCATATATCTGTAATTAAAAAGGCTATTTGCTGTTGATAACGAGGCTATTTTGTTGTGTCGAGGGCGTCGAGGAGGGCGCAGGTTTCGGCGAGGACGTCTTCGGCTTTGGCGGAGGGAAGTGGCCAGCGGAGAGTACCTTGCGGGGTGATTGCGCTCCGCGTTTGGCGTTGCGGCTAACCAGTTTCATCAGTGCGGTCGATTGTGGCCTGGGCGAGTTCTTCCGGGGTTGCTGATGGGTTTGCGATGAGTCTGTGATGGTGGTCGCTGTTATTTCTGAACGGTATTTTTCTCAAGCGCGACACTAGGTGCAACATAAAATATGGAATTGTTAGTGTTGCCTGTGAACTTATTGCCGGTGCTTGAGGCTTTCACGTTAAGATTGAGCCCAATAACAGACTTAGCCTGATAATCAGACACTGTGTTTCCAGTCACAGAGACATTGCTAGAGATATCTTGCGGTGCATCGCCGCAGAGGTCTCCGACGGCAATCCCAGATCGTGTTTTAGTAGCCTTAGCTCCGAAGAAGGCAGGGTAGTTGCTGGTGTATTCAGTTCGGTTTCCGCCTACATCTGCCTGTTGAACACAGATGAGCCAAATATTGTCCTCCAGATTGTCTATCACGTGATTGTTGGTGACAGTCAAAGAAGAGATGCCATTCTCTTTCGTTACATGACCAGTCACACCATTATCAATACCTCGATTCCAATTGTGTTGGACGATGTTGTTATTGATTTTGTTGTGCGAGGACAGGCCCCCATTTCCGCCTGAATATATTCCGCTTTGGCCATTGTCCTCCACTGTGTTCCCTTCGATGAGGCTGTAGCTGAGGCCTTCGGACGCTATGCCGTCCCAGTAATGAACCGCCGGCGCCTCTGCCTTCGAAGCAGCTGAGTAGTGGTTGCTGACGTAGTTTTTGCTAATCGTTTGATAGCTTCCGGCTAAACCGATACAGAACGTCCCGTATTCAACGTGAGAATTTGACAGGGTGTTATGGCTTCCGCTGAGGATTATTGGAAATCCATAGGCCCAGTGATGCGCTACTTTGACCTTATCGATGCTGCTATATGTTCCCTTCAGGGCTATGCCTTGCGTATTGTTGTAAGTCGCAGCAGAACCGATCGTCTCCTGAGTACCAAGCAGTTGGAGATCATGAATCTTTACTTTGGTCGTAGAGCTTCCAGCCGTAATAGCTGTCGTGGTTGCTGCCTTGGTGGCCGGTCCCCCCGCACTGGGATGGAGTGCCGTGTAGATAAGGATTGTCTTGTCCTGTCCGGCACCAAACAATTCAATATTGGAAGAAAGTTCGATAGGAGTTGTGAAGTTGTAGGTTCCAGAGGGAACGTAGATGGAACAATAGGCACCCGCGCAGTTCGTGATAAGCCCGTTAATCTTGGCTCCTATGTCCTTTCCGGCAGCACGGGAGGCGTTGACGGGTTGTCCTGTCTGCGCGGAGAGCCGGTTGCGCGGAACGAGCATGAGAACGGCGAGCAGGAGGGTAACGCCTAAAACAGAGGGATACTTCATATTGCATCCTCGATTTCTGAATGAAACTGTCCCGATGATAGTTCTCGAGCCGTGAAGAGCCGTGACGTGCTATTTTGCGGTGTCGAGGGCATCCAGGAGGGCTCGGGTTTCGGCGAGGACGTCTTCGGCTTTGGCGGAGGGAAGTGGCCAGCGGAGAGTACCTTGCGGGGTGAACTGGGCTCCGCGTTTGGCGTTGCGGCTGACTAACTTCATCAGCGTAGCGGGGTCGATGGCGGCGTGGGCGAGTTCGTCGGGGCTGGCGTTGACGGCGGCGAATTTGACGTGGAGCATCTCGACGAAAGATTTGATGGGCTGTTTCCGATTGCCGTTTGGGTTGGGGAGTTCGATCTGTGTGCGCTTGCGGTCGAGCTGCGAGATGCCGAGTTGCTCGCAGCGGAGACGGATTTCTCCGGCGGCGAGAAGATTCAAGACGGCTTCGGGTGGGGTGCCGTAGCGGTCTTGTAGTTCGGCGCGGACGTCGGCGAGGTCGGCTTGCGTTTGTGCGCCGGCGATGCGCTTGTACATGCGGAGGCGCTGGTTTTCTTCGGGGATGTAGTCGGAGTCGATGCGGACGGAGATGCCGAGGTTGATGGTGGTGGTGGCATGGGCGGGGGCTTCTTCTTCGCCCTTCATCTTGCGCACGGCTTCTTCGAGCATGGTGGTGTAGAGCTCGAAGCCGATAGCTTCGATGTGGCCGGATTGTTCGCCGCCGAGCATGTTGCCGGCGCCGCGGAGTTCGAGATCGAGGGCGGCGATCTTGAAGCCGGCGCCGAGGTCGGAGAATTCTTTGAGTGCGGCCAGGCGACGGCGGGCGATTTCGGTTAGTTCGGTTTCGGGTGGGATGAGGAGGTACGAATAGGCGCGGCGGTTGCTGCGGCCTACTCGTCCGCGGAGTTGATAGAGCTCGGAGAGGCCGTGGCGGTCGGCGCGGTTGATGAGGATGGTGTTGGCGAGGGGAATGTCGAGGCCGTTTTCGATGATGGAGGTGGCGACGAGGACGTCGTACTCGTGGTTCATGAAGGCGAGCATGACGCGTTCGAGTTCGGCTTCGGGGAGCTGGCCGTGGCCGATGACGATGCGGGCTTGCGGTACTAGCTCGCGGATCTTGGTGGCGATGTCGTAGATGGTTTCGACGCGGTTGTGGACGAAGTAGGTTTGGCCGCCGCGCTCGAGCTCCATTTCGATTGCGGTGCGGACCAGCTTTTCGTCGAACTTGGCGACGATGGTCTGGATGGCCATGCGGTCTTTGGGCGGGGTCTCGATGACGGACATGTCGCGGAGGCCGATGAGCGACATATGCAGGGTGCGGGGGATGGGCGTGGCGGACATGGAGAGGACGTCGATCTGCGCGCGCATCTGTTTGAGGCGCTCTTTGTGACGAACGCCGAAGCGCTGCTCTTCGTCGACGACGAGGAGGCCAAGGTCCTGGAACTTTAAATCTTTGGAGAGGATGCGGTGGGTGCCGATGAGGATGTCGATCTTTCCCTGTTCGGCTTTTTCGAGGATGACCTTTTGCTCCTTGGGGGTGCGGAAGCGGGAGATCATCTCGACGTTGACGGGGAAGTTGGCGAAGCGGCGTTTGAAGGACTCGTAGTGCTGGAAGCTTAGGACGGTGGTAGGGGTTAGGACTGCGACTTGTTTTCCGTCCTGCACGGCTTTGAAGGCGGCGCGCATGGCGACTTCGGTTTTGCCGTAGCCGACGTCGCCGCAGAGGAGTCGATCCATGGGTTGGGTGGACTCCATGTCGCGCTTGATGTCGGCGATGGCGGTGAGCTGGTCGTCGGTCTCGTTGAAGTCGAAGGCGTCTTCGAACTCGTGCTGCATGTTGGTGTCGGGAGAGAAGGGCGTGCCTTGCGCGGCTTTGCGTTGGGCGTAGAGCTTGAGAAGCTCGGCCGTCATATCGGCCATCGCCTTTTTTACACGGGCCTTGGTTTTTTGCCAGCCCTGGGTGCCTAGTTTGTTGAGTTCGGGCGGTGGGCCGGTTTCGCTGGAGCGGTATTTCTGGATGAGGTCGAGGCGGGTGAGGGGGACGTAGAGTTTGGCTTCGTCGGCGAACTCGAGGATCATGAGTTCGAGGGGGATGCCGGAGTCTTCTTCGATGACGCGGAGGCCGCAGTAACGGGCGATGCCGTGTTCGACGTGAACGACGTAGTCGCCTACGGCGAGGTCGCGGAAGTCGGAGATGAAGGCGGCGGCTTTGGATTTGCCGCGGCGGACTGGGCGGGCGGCGACGTCGGCGTCGTCGGAGAGATCTTGTGCGCCGAAGATGACGATTTGGGTGGCGGTGGTTTTGTCGAGGTCGAGGATCTGGACGCCGGCGGCGATGGTCGTCTTGACGATGACGGGGGTGCGGAGGTCTCCGGCGAGATAGCTGGATTCGCTGTAGACGTTTGCGCTGCCGTGGGCTTCGCTGCGTGAGCCGAGGCGGTAGGGGAGGTGGTACTCCTGCAGGAGGCCAGCGAGGCGTTCTACTTCGCCCTGATTGGGCGCGGTGAGGAGAATATGGGCTTCCTGTTTGATGAGTGCGTTGAGGGCGTCGATCAGCGCGGGGATGGAGCCGTGAAAGCGTTGGGTGGGGCGGGTGGCGAAGTCGACTTCGGAGAGGTCGCTGCGATCGGCGTCGAGGATGTCAACTGCGCCTAGCTGATCGAGTTCGATGCCGGAGTATTTGTGGAGGCGGTCGTCGAGGTCCCAGGGGGAGAGGTAGATGTCCTCAGGGCGGACGAGATTGCCGATGCCTGAGCGGTCGTGGCGCTGTTCGACTTTGTTCCACCAGCGCTCGCCCTGA
>DATMPD010000137.1:0-5883 GCA_035567955.1 Edaphobacter sp. | reverse complement strand
CTCGGTTAAGGTGGGGTAGTGTTTGAGGAGAATGGGCCGGATGGATTGCTTCCAGGCGAGGTCGATCAGCTCCTGGTGGGTCTGGACGGAGTAGGGGACGGCAGGCGTGGCCGCCAGAAGAAGTCCGAGGATGGCTATCGTTTTAAAGAGGGTCGTGCGGCGGGAGGTAGGAATCGCTTTTCCTCGTTCTTGGTCTATTTCGACTCTACACACTGTACATAGGATGAAGAAGATAAAAAAAGGGTAGGCTGGGCGGGGGGAGTTGCGATGCCGCGATTTCGGGAGAGGTCAATTCGATATGCGGTGGGGGTGATGGCGTTTGGGGTGGTGGCCTGGGCGTGGCACTATGGGACGCGGCAGTCGGGTGGGATTCGGCCGGCGGGGGAGCGGCGTGTAATGCCGGGGTTGGTGATGACGCAGCTTGATGGTGGAACGTGGCGGACGGCGGATCATCGCGGGCAGGTGGTGCTGATCAACTACTGGGCGACGTGGTGCGAGCCTTGCTGGGAGGAGACGCCGGGGCTGATTCGGTTGTCTCGGGAGATGGGGCCGAAGGGGCTCGCTGTGGTCGGGGTGGCGATCGATGAGGGTGGAAGAGAGAAGGTGCAGAAGTTTGTGGAGGTGTTTCGGGTGTCGTATCCGGTGGTGATGCCGGAGAGGCCTTCGCAGGTGGAGTATGGGCTGGAGGGTGTGCCTACGACGATTTTGCTGGATCGGCAGGGGCGAGTGGCGAAGACGTATGTGGGGGCGGTGCGGCAGCGGGATTTTAAGACGGACGTTGAGGTGTTGCTTGGAGAGGAGCGTTAGGGCGGGATGATGTTCATCAGGTTTGGCCTATCTTGGTGGGGTCGCCTGGATGGAGGATGGGGGTGAAGGGGAGGTGGAAGTCGGGTTGAGAGTCGGGGTGGGCTGGGTTGAAGTCGGGGACTGCGGGGTCGAGGAATTTTGTGAGAGGCAGGTTGGCTTCGCGGATGCCGTGGACGATGCAGCGGGCGAGTTCGTAGGCGCCGTAGTTGTTGAAGTGGGTGTCGTCGCTGATGGCTTCGGTCTGGCCGGGGAAGGAGTCGGCGGTGTAATGCATGAAGGCTTTGAGCGTTCCTTCGGGGCCCATGGCTTCGAAGAGAATTTTGCTCATAGCGTTGAGGTCGATGAGGGTGACTTTTTGTTCGGCGGCGACTTCGCGCATGGCGTCCGGATACGGGCCGAAGGAGTTGGTGATCTTGCCGGCGTCATCGAATGTCCGGCGATTCATGGAGGTGACGAGGACCGGCGTTGCGCCCTTGGCGCGGGTTTGGGCGATGTAGTCGGCGAGGAGTTTTTTGTACTCAGCTATAGGCACGACGGCAACCCCGGGTGAGACGGCTCCGGGCTTCATGTCGTTGTGCGCGAATTGAAGGAAGAGGTAGTCGCCGGGCTTCATGGTGGTCATGATTTTTGCGAGGCGATGTTCGCCGACGAAGCTCTTTGTGGTTTCGCCGGATTCGGCGTGGTTGGCAATGACGATGCCGGGAAGGAAGAAGCGGGGGAGCATCTGGCCCCAGGCGGCCCAGGGTTCGTAGTACTGATCGACGACGGTGGAGTCGCCTGCGAGGTAGAGGACGGGTTGGTTGGGGATGGGTTCGATGTCGATAGAGCGAACGCTGGGGTGGTCACCGTTGAATTCGAGGGTGAGCTTGTGGTCCCAGTTGAGGATGCCTAGTTCGCGGGGCTTGAGTTTGACTTTGTTGTTGGGGTCGCCGGCGATTTCGGGATAGCGGACATTGGTGTCGAAGGTTTTGGTGACGGAGGCGTTGGCTGCGGTGGGAATTTTTTCGAGCATGAGGCGGCGGCCTTCGGCGCGAACAGTGGTGACGGATGCCTGCGGGCCGCCGAGGACGACAGTGATGCGGTAGTTGCCTTCGGGGACGGGGACGGAGAAGAAGAAGGGCTTGTCGCTGGTGCAGGCTTTGCCTTCGACGGCGGGGGAGGGGAGGAGATCGAAGCCGGCGGTGGTGTCGGTGAAGCGGGAGGAGGGCGAGAGGGTGGCGAACATGCGGTTAGCGGGTCCGCAGGCGTACTTCATCAGGTTGGGATTGAGCTGGGCTTGTGCGCTGGCGCCTGTGGATAAATAAAGTGCGGCGAGCGGCAGGAGTGTGACGTAGAAGCGAGGTCGTGGCATACGGAGAGAGCTTCGGTGGCTCTCGTTTCGGTGATGCATTGGCGTACTACCCCTCCCCGTCAAAAAGTGCGCAAAGTCTAAGAAACAAAGGATATACGGTTGTACTTCTGGCCGCCATCCCATGCTGAATCGAAAAGCCCGGCTGGTGCCGGGCTTGGGTTCTTCTCTGACTTAAGTTTATCAGCGGTGTCAAGAGTTTCGATGGCTCGGTAGTGGTTCGTTCCGAGTTGCCGACCCGGAGATTTCAATCAGTGCAATGCCACTAAGGTGGCATACCTTGTGCCAGGAACAAAGAGTAACAACAGATATGCGCCAATTCCATAGCCGTCGATAAACGGGATTGCCTCGCGTCCGAGGAAGCGCGAAAAAGAGTGGAAATCATAAAAGTCATACACGATCGAGTTTGATTGAACAACTGAGAGGAGCAATATGCTTCGACGCTGCCTGACGTTCTTAGGTGTAACCTTCGGACTGCTCGTGCTGTCCGCTACACCTGCCCTGGCCACCGTTTTCACTGCTAACGCCACAACAACCTGCAGTACCTATAGTCTTGCGCTGACCGCATCCAATCTGATGCCGGGAGGGCAATACAGCATCTCTTACTCAATTGATGTTGCACCGGGTTCCAACGGACTTCCCCTCAGCGGATCCATTCCCTTTACTGCATCGGACTCAGGCACATTCACTGGCACGGTAACAGGTTCGTTTCCCGCACTCGCCGGCAGCTTCACCTTCTCCGGTACGGCCACGCTGCCTACAGGCAGCCCAAAAGACGAAACCTACTCGACCATAAACATCAACTTCTCACCCTCAACCCTTACTTGCAGTCCGCCGCCGCAGCGCCCTTGCACAGCCCAGTCGTTCAACGACTCGAATTTTAATGGCACTCCTATCAATGGCGGCAATTATGTCTGGTTTAACGCCAACTTTACTGCGACCGGAATACCCCGCAGTGGAGCGACGGTGACCCTGACAAATTCAACGATTTCGTTCATGGAAGGGGGAACTCAACATCAATTGGCGGTTCCCAATGCACAGATCGTCTTCTCTCCAACTGCGACCTGCAGCTCCACTACGTTTAACACGATGACCAATACATGGACGACTACGGTTCCAGTCAAAGGAGACGATGAGATATTCCTTAGCGGCCTGGCATGGCCTGTACCCATCGGTGGACTGAAAGGCGGCATCAATCCCGTAAGTTGGGAAGGCAGCTTCAGTGCGAACGGCACTTCAGGCGTATCCATTCAGTGGAAGTGGGGTGCGGCCGTCTACTCCAGCTTCCCAAGTGATTACAACGCTCTTGGCGTCAAATCAGGTCACCAGACTGCGTGTGGACAAAAAAATGGAGACCATGCTGGAACGCCTGAAGGCGTCAATAACATAGATCAGTCATGGAAGCAGTTTGTTCTTGGCGGCGCCCGGGGAGGCGGAGGTTCGAATTGGACCGGGTCGTGGAGCAGCACGTTGCGTGTCTCTCCCGTATGCCAGTCCAGTTCCACTCCGTAACTGGAAAGCAGGCAGGTAAAGATGACGGAAGCAGAGCGGCTTTTCTTCGTTGATCCGAACGGCCCGGGGGTGGTTGGACAGGTGGTCTACATCTGACCCAACCACCAAGACCGGCGGACGGGTGGCCGCTTGCTTGTCCGCTGACCGTAGCTACCGGGTCACGGACAATCCGGAAGCGATCCGTAGTGCACGAAAAATTCGGGTGATCGGCAAGTTCGCGTATCCGACGCTTTTGGTGATCGTGACACGCTGCGGGCAGCAACGAACATGGACCTCTACTCGCGTAAGTCTTATAGCGAACCTATCCAAAACTCGGCTCACTTCACCTTCGACAAAGCGCGTCACGCCGGCGTCCACGTCAATCGTCTTGTCGCTATTGACTTGATCTTCATCTGGTCCTCCGCAGAGAGCGGCATGGGAATGGGTTGGTCAGGTTTACCGACGCCGCATTCTTATGAGCACCGTAGGCTGATTTGAGGCCGTGATGAGTGGGTCGGCAAAGTGAGGCTGGCTACTCTTCGCGAAGGACGGCGAGGGGATCGACGCGGGTGGCGCGGAGGGCGGGGATAAGGCTGGCGCAGAGGGAGACGAGGATGAGGAGGATGGTTACGGTGAAGAAGGTTGCGAGGTCGCGGGAGCTGACTCCGTAGATCATGCTGGTGACGATGCGGCCGAGGGCGAAGGATGCGAGGAGTCCGATGGCGATGCCGGCGAGTGTGGGCTTCATGCCTTGAACGATGACGAGTCGGGCGACGTCGCGCAGGGTTGCGCCGAAGGCGATGCGGAGGCCGATCTCTTTCATGCCGCGTTTTACGGAGTAGGCGAGCACGCTGTAGATGCCGATGGCGCAGAGGATGAGAGCGAGCAGGCCGAAGATGGCGAGCAGCTGCATGTTGAAGCTGGGTTGGGTGAGGGTTTCGCCGACGTAGTCTTCGAGGGTGAGTACGTTGTCTACGGCGACGTCTTTGTTGACCTGGTGGACGGCGTCGGTTATGGCGGTGGCGAGGGTTTGCGGTGGCGTGGTGGTGCGGATGGCGAGGGAGAGAGAACGGGAACGCCACGGTTCCAGGGGCGAGCCGGTGACTTGCGCGACGGGCCAGTAGAGGGTGGCGATGCCGGCGGAGCTGTCGAGGCCGAGCTGCTTGACGTCGCCTACGACGCCGACGATCTCGCGATCTTTGTCGGGATAGAAGGAGAGCTTGAGGTGGTGGCCGATGGGGCTGCTGTTGGGCCAGAACTGTTTGGCCATGGATTGGCTGATGACGACGACCGGCGCTGAGGTGGCGGTGTCGGAGGCGGTGAGGTCGCGGCCCTCGAGCAGGGCGATGTGCATGGCGCGGGTGTATCCGGGGCTGGTTGTCCGGACGGAGACTTCGGGTTGCTCGGACATGGCGGCGGCGGGGTGGCCTTCGATGGCTACGGGCTGGTTGGAGCCGCCCTGCAGCGGGAGATCGTCGATGGCTCCGGCGGAGTCGACGCCGGGTAAGGAACGAATGCGCTGGAGGACGTTGTCGAAGAATTGGGATTCCTGGGTGGGGTCGGTGAATTGTTGCTTGTTGACCTTGACGGAGAGGGTGAGGACGTTGTGCTGATCGAAGCCCGCGTCGATGGTCTGGAGATTCCAGAGGCTGCGGAGCATGAGGCCGGCGCCGATGAGCAGGACGAGGGAGAGGGCTACTTCGATGACGACGAGAGCGGAGCGGGTTTTGCTGGAGCCGCTGTCGGCGTCGGTGCGGCCGAGTCCTTGCTTGAGGGCTTCGTTGACGTCGCCTTTGGTCATGCTCCAGGCGGGGAGGAGGCCGGAGAGGAGGCCGGTGGCGATGGAGAGGGCGAAGGTGAAGGCGAGGACGGGGCCGTGGAGGCCTATTTCGCCGATGCGGGGGAGTTTGTCGGCGAAGAATTTGAGGAGCAGTTGGATGCCGTAGTGGGCGGCGATGAGGCCTAGCGCGCCTCCGCAGAGGGAGATGATGAGGGATTCGCCGAGCAGCTGCTGGACAATGCGCGCGCGGGTTGCGCCCATGGCGGTGCGGATGGCGATCTCTTTGCGGCGGGCGAAGGTGCGGGCGAGGATGAGGTTGGCTACGTTGGCGCAGGCGATGAGGAGAACGAAGGCTACGGCGCCGAGCATCATGAGGAGCGCGGGACGAACGTCGCCTACGGTCTCATCACGCATGGATTTAACGTTTGCGCCCCAGCCTTTGTCGTCTTCGGGGTAG
>DATMPD010000136.1:0-11598 GCA_035567955.1 Edaphobacter sp. | reverse complement strand
GAAGCATTGAATCCCGACGCGCCTGTTGCTCTTATCGGAACAGGTCTTAGCGGGGTTGATGTCGTGCTGAGACTGCGCGAACTGGGACACCGGGGCAGGATCGTTGCTGTGTCTCGTCACGGCGTCTTTCCGAATCGGCATGACGAGTACACGCCACTGAGTTCAAGTGCCATCCCTTCGGACACACCGGCTACCTGCGTCGCGTATCTCAGCGCTCTGCACACGGCGATTCGTGAAGGTGCGGAGTGGAGAGCCGCTGTCGATAGCCTCCGTGACACGACGAACGAACTGTGGCTCCGTCTGCCGATCGAGGAACAGAGGCGCTTTCGCCGCCACCTGCAGCACAGATGGGACGTGGTGCGCCACCGCATGGCGCCCCCGATCGCCGACATCATCGAGTCCGAGCTTCGGAACGGCACTCTGGAGATTCGCGAAGGCAATCTTGAAGCCGTCGATGCCACACCTGGGGGCGCCTGCATCACTGTTGGCACATATGATGGAAGTGAGAGCTTCTATGCGGATCGAGTTATCAACTGCACTGGACCGAGCATGAACTATCGCCGCGTCGCTTCCACTCTTCTCCAAAACCTGTTCAGGAGAGGACTTGTAACTTCGGGTCCTTTAGGTGCTGGATTCCACTGCTCGCAGGATGGAGCGGTCATCGACGCCGGCGGTCACGCTTCGGAGATCATCTTCAACCTTGGCCCGGGCCGCCTCGGCGACCTTATTGAGTCCATCGCGCTTCCTGAGATCCGCCAGCAGGCCGTTGAGCTTGCCTCGGTACTCACTGATCACATGAGGACGCAATACGTACTCCCTGAATGGGTGGCAGAAATTGCAACACGGGAGTTAACCGGAGAGTGGGTCTCGGCATGACCGCCGCAACCGTCACCAACGTCACACGCACTGAGCGGGCGGTGACGACGTGGCTGGCATCCGCTGCCTGGGCTGTTGTTCTTGGAGGAGCCAGCGGTTCGGCCTGTGTCGCAGTGCGGCTCTTTTTTCGCGGTCTTCAGTGGTTCTTTGTTCAGCAGACAGGGATGTTACCTATCGCCGCCGCGACGCTGCCGCCGGGGCGCCGTATTCTGACTCCGATCCTCGGCGCGGCGTTAGCAGCTCTTGTGCTCTGGATGATGCGGAGGTGGGCGCCGGATCTGCGTTTTGAGGAATATGTGGAAGCGGTTCGCCTCAGAGATGGCCGGATCCCTTTGGTTGCCACCGTTTGGCGCACTGCTTCCTCTGCCTTTTCCGTAGCCACCGGCGCGGCGATCGGACGGGAAGGATCGATGATCCAATTCGCCGCTGCGATCTCCTCATGGGTAGGAGAGCGATCTCCGGTGCGGAATCTGTCGTTGTCGCGGCAGGTAGGCTATGGCGCTGCGGCTGCGGTCGCAGCGGCCTATCAGGCGCCGATTGCGGGAGTGTTCTTCGCGATCGAGATTGTCCTGGGCGAGTGGGCGTGGAACGACATTCCTCAACTGATTCTGGCTTCGAGCACAGGTTGGCTGGTGAGCCGCCTGGTACTGGGCGGCGGCCCTCTTTTCGCTGTACCGGGAACATTGCCGATTACGCACGATCTGCTTTGGGCTCTCCCTCTCGCGCTTATTCTAGGTGCAGCCGGCCCGGTCTATCAGAAGCTTCTTGATTTCGCCGGAGCAGCAAAGCGTCTACCGTTTGCCCTTCTGTGGAGCGGCCTTGCCGTGGGTGTTCTCTCTTTGATCGAGCCTAAGGTGTGGGGAAACGGCGACTCTGCGCTGCTGGGAGTTCTGCAGAATAAAATGATGCTCGTAGGTATCGTGAGTGTGTTCGTCTGTCGCCTGGCCGCAACAACGTTCTGCGTGGGAACCGGCACGGTGGGAGGAGTCTTCACTCCTACACTCTTCGCCGGTGCTGCCCTCGGTCTCGCGGCGGGTCAGTTGGTGCACAATCCCGATCCATCGGTACTGGCCATCTGCGGCATGGGACTGCTGATGGCTGCTGTGACGCACGCTCCACTGATGGCGGCTCTGATGGCGGTAGAACTTAGCGGACAGTGGCATCTTCTGGCGATTATTCTGCCATGCAGTCTGCTCGCCTCGTTGATTGCCCGTACAATCTCGCGAGAGTCTCTGTATGCCATTGCCAGCCCGGAACCAGCACAAGGAACGATAGGCTTTGACCAAGAAGACTGTGGTCATCAAGCAGGTGCCGATCTGGTCTGAATTTTCAGGGAGACAGGAGACGGACAGAATCATGATAGAAAATTTCCGCATTCGAGTCTTCAGGGCGGTGGCACAGCACCTGAACTTCAGCCGGGCCGCAGAAGAACTCCTGCTGACGCAACCCGCAATTACGCAACAGATCAAGGCGCTTGAAGATGAGTTCGGCGTACCTCTCTTCGATCGCGGGGGTGGGCATATCGCGCTTACGGCCGGCGGAGAGGCGCTGCTGCCCTTTGCAGAGAGAATGAAGGAACTCTCCGACGAAGCCTTTGCTGCGGTGGCAGCGGCATACGGAGAGCATGCGGGTGAACTGGCTCTGGGAGCCTCCCAGACCATCGGCCAATATCTGCTGCCAACCTTCGTGGCTGGATTTCGGCGGACCAACCCTAAGGTCAGGGTCACGGCTCGCAGCGGGAATACCGATGAGATGCTCGAAGCTCTGCTGGCGCGAGAGATTCAGCTGGCGCTGATCGAAGGTCCGGAACGGCGGAAGGACCTCCATATAGAACCGTTCATGGAAGATCACATGGTGCTTGTTGTGCCCGCAACTCATGGGTGGGCGAATCATGATATCGCGGTAGAGGATCTGAAGAGCGAACTTTTGCTCATGCGCGAATTTGGCTCCGGATCAAGAAGAGTGGTGGAACAGGCGCTCTCGAAGGCGGGAGTGAAGACGAAGGATTTGACGATCAGCATGGAACTGGACTCGACCGAAGGCCTGCTGAGTGCAGTGGAGGCCGGCCTCGGAATCACCTTCGTCTCGAGATGGGCCGTGCGAAATCAGCTCTCTCTTGGAACGCTGAAGATCGCTAGAGTAAGCGGGTTGAAACTGTCGAGGCGATTCTCGATGGCCTATCCTGCCGGTCCTGAACCAACAGGTCTCGTCGGTACCTTCCGGACATTCCTGCTCTCGCAGGCAATGGAGATGGCCCCCAAAAAGATCGTGAGAACAACTGCCTCGTAGTTGCTATGCCGAAAGGTCGATTCGTAATGAAGAACGCGTTTTTTGCCGGGAAACCGAAGTTCTGGTGAAGCAGGAGCGGGAGTGAAACCCATGGCTACTTTTGTGCGGGCGTTTCTGCTTCCTTGAGGTAGGCGGGGCTGAGGGTGGCCTTGCTCCTAGCGATCGGGAGCAGGGTTGGATAGAACTGAACGAAGGTGGTGTCTACCGCCGCGTGGGAGGCGTGGCAGCTGTAGCAATCGGCCTTGGTTGGAATCATTTTGGCGGTTTTCTGGTCGCCGAAGGCGAAGAAGGCCCACTTGCCGGGGAAACGCGCTTCGTCTTTGACGTGCGCCTCGAAGGCCATGGTGTCGCCCTGGAAGTTGCCTTTCTGGTTGATCGAACCCTTGCCGACGGCGCGGCGACCTTCGATGACGAGGATGGTTTTGTCGGGCCAGGTGCCGGTGGCTACAAATGCCTTGTAGGCCTCGGGGTTGACGAAGACGTTGTCGAACATGTGGTGGCCCATCTCCATGCCGGCTGGGTTGTAGCTCATGTCGAAGCCGGTGGTGAGGTACACCCACTCGCGATAGTGCTCGGGCAGCTTGAGTTGCGCGTCGGCGGTGTACTCCGGCTTTGGGCTCGGCTCGGTCTTTGGCTCGTTTCGGGACGGCAGGAAGTCAGTCCAGGAGATTAGAAGGAGCCCTAGGAGGACGGTTTTGACTGTGGGGATCATGGGAAGAGTATGCTCCGCCGGGAGGAAGGGGGAAAGACCGGCTGCTGCAGGGTTCCGGCGATTCGCTGCATTGGCGGCCTTTTTGGCGGGGCCGTAGAATACGATCTCGATATGGACACGAACTCTGCTGGCGCGCAGGCGCACCGATGGATATGGATTGCATCGATCTGGTTCGGCTTCGGGCTGGTCGATGCGGTGCAGACCGTCTGTGTGATGCGTGGGGAGGGGATGCACCATTTTTGGGTGAGGCTGTTCTGGACCTGCATGGCTGGCTGGATACCATGGGCTCTTGCGACCCCGTTCGTGCTGCGGCTCGGCCTGCGGTTCCCTCCGGTGAAGTTGCGGCCGCTGGTGACGTGGCTGGCGCATCTTGCGGCGTGTGCCGCGATCGGACTGATCTTCGCGGGGTGGACGACGTGGCTCGATTTTGCCTTTAACCCGTATGCGAGGAGTTCGCAGCCAGGGACCTTCACGCATCTTTGGTTCGACAAGTTCTACAACGGGATTCTTACGTTCCTGGTGCTGTATGCGGCGATTGTTACGGTCAGTTATGTGCTGGACTCGCGAGAGCGACTGGCGCTGCAGCGGACGGAGACGGCGCGATTGAACGAGATGCTTTCGAAGGCGGAGCTGGATGCTCTGCGTCGGCAGATTGAGCCGCACTTTCTGTTCAACACGCTGAATGCTATTGCGGGGTTGGTGCGCGAGGGCAGGAACGATGCTGCGGTGGGGATGATTGCGGGCCTGAGTGATTTTTTGCGACGGGTGTTGCAAGGGTCCACCGAACAGCAGGTGCCGTTGGGAGAGGAGATGGAGTTCGCACAGAAGTATCTGGAGATCCAGAAGGTGCGGTTTGCGGAGCGGCTTCAGTTGAGCGTGGATGTGCCGCGGGAGCTGTATCCGGCGCAGGTGCCGAGCCTGATCTTGCAGCCGATGGTGGAGAATGCGGTGAAGCATGGCATAGCGAAACGGGCGCAGGGTGGGGCGATTCGGATTGCGGCGTCACAGAGCGACGGGGTGCTGACGCTTAGCGTTTGCAATGATGGGCCGAGCTTGCCCGTGGGCTGGGAGATGGCGCGGCCTGGGATTGGGATGTCGAATGTGCGGACTCGGCTGCAGAGTTTGTATGGGGATGCTTTTGAGTTGAGTATGCGGAACCAGGATGCGGGCGGGGTGGAGGTGTCGGTCTCTTTGCCGTTTGCGATTGCCGCGGCCGGCGGGGAGGGTTAGCGGTGTCCGGTTCCGGCAGGATACGTGCTCTGGTGGTGGACGATGAGCCTCTGGCTCGGAGCAATCTGACGGTACTGTTGCGGCTCGATCCGGAGATTGAAGTGGTGCGGGAGTGCGGATCGGGGGTGGAGGCGGTGGCGGAGATTCGCGGCTCGAAGCCGGATCTGGTGTTTCTCGATGTGCAGATGCCGGAGTGCGATGGGTTTGATGTGCTGGAGATGCTGGGCGGGGATCTGCCGCCGGCGGTGGTGTTCGTTACGGCTTATGACCAGTATGCGCTGCGGGCGTTTGAGGCGGGTGCGCTCGATTATCTTTTGAAGCCGTTTGATAATCCTCGTTTCGATCTTGCGCTGGTGCGCGCGAAGGACAGGATTGCGCATGACAGGAATCCGCCGCCGATGCTGGAGAAATTTGTGGTGAAGAGCGCGGGACAGGTTTCTTTTTTGAAGGCGTCTGAGATTGATTGGATTGAGGCGGCGGATTATTACTCATGCCTGCATGTGGGGGCGAGGACGCATCTGTTGCGGCGCAGTATGGCGGAGTTGGATGAGGAGTTGGATCAAACGATGTTTTGCCGGATTCATCGTTCGACCATTGTCAGGCTTGATCGGGTGCGGGGAATGAAGCTGAATGAGGGCGGCGAGTATGATGTGGTGCTCGAGGATGGGACGAAGCTGCGATTGAGCAGGCGCTATCGCAAGGAGCTGCAGTCTCGGCTGAGCGTGCGTGGAGTCTAGTTCTGATGGGAGAGTTCGGCAGCGTGGGCGGCGCCTTGCAGTGCCCCGCGGCGCCCGGGGGCATTGACGAGTGCGGTGTTGAATTCTTTGAGCGCAGTAGCCGGATGATTCTGCTCGAGGAGCAGATAGCCAAGTTGTTCGCGGGCGGGAAGGATTGGCCCCGGGGTCACGGGGAGCTTCTCGATCGCGTCCTCGTCGTCGGCTGAGGCGCGCATCAGGGCGGCGGCTTCGTCGGGCTTGCTGTTTGCCTGGGCGCACCAAGCGATGACCTCACGGCGGAGGATACCGACCTGGGTGGCCCAGTAGCTGTTGCCTGAGGTGTGAAGCTGCTCTTCGAGTTGCTGCAATCGATCGATCTCCGCGTGGGCCTGGGATGGGTGTCCGGTGCGAGCGAGTCCGATGCCCCGGGCCCAGACAGCGGTTGCGATGACGTGTGGGGCGGCTTCTGCGGGAGGAACGATGGAAGAGGCGTCGGACCATTGACTCCGCTCTACGGCGTAGCGAACCGGCATGGCGGTGGAGGCGTACGCTATTTTGAAATCGCCTGGGTTCAGGTTCAGATTTCTAAGTTGCTCGATGACCTGGGCGGCATCTTTGTCGCGTCCAAGCTGGAGGTAGGCATAGACGAGATAATCCATGGCGTGGAGCTCTTCTCCGGTGTCGCCCTGCTGGTGTGCGGCGTGCTGGGCCGCGAGGTTGGAGGCGATGGAGTCGTCCCATAGGCCGAGCCGGGTGAAGATGTGGGACGGCATGTGCAGTGCGTGCGGCGCTGAGGGTGCGATCTGGGAGTAAGCTCTGGCTGCGGGCAGGCCTTTTGGCGCGAGCTCTGCGTTATCGCAGGCATGGATGAGGTAGTGAGGGATTCCGGGGTGTTCTGGATAGGCGCGGTCCAGCGGCTCAAGCACGGCGACGGCCTTCTTCTGGTTCGCATGCGTCTTGTCGGTGGGGGACGCCGTTGACAGGAGCGCGAGCGCGTAGAACACCTGAGATTCGGTGTCGTTTTTGTTCGCCGACGCGAGGTCGGCCATGGCGTGCTCGTAGTTCAGCGCGCGCGTGCGATAGGGAACCGTGGCGGCGTCTTGGTAAATCAGGGCGAGCGCGTTGATGAACAGGCGCTCGTGTTCGGAGCTTGCGCCGATCTGCTGGGCTCGCTGAATTTCCTTCTGGGCAATTGGGACTGTGGCGGGCGCAAGCGGCTCCCAGAGCTGATGGTAGTAGGTCATGGCCATCCCCCAATGCGCCATGGCACAGCGGGAATCCTGGTCGGCGACGGTGTGGAATGCCTTCTCCGCGTCGCTGTAGGCGAAGGAGTGAAGCAGGGCTACGCCGCGATTGAACTGGTCCTGAACAGCGGGGGAACAGGAGACCGGGAACGATACTTTCCCCAGTTTCTCGGGCGCGCTGTGGTTGTGTGTTTCTTGCGCCGCTAACGCGAGGGGCGACAGGAACAGCAGCGCGAAGGCGATTCGCGGTCGATTGGGCATTCCACCTCCACATCTTCGTAGGTCCATGGCTCCACAGGAGCAGAGCGTTTTTGTGCCATACGCATCTTACGACTTAAGGGAGGATTCCCTTCACCTTCATTCCGGAACCGCGGCCTGGTCAGTGTTTTCCTTGTACTTCATCGGCGAGGTGGATGGTCTGGCCGGTCTGGGCGGAGCGGCGGGCGGCGTCGAGGATGCGGACTACGGTGATGTTGGTGTCGAGTGAGTTGAGGTCGTGTTGTGGCTTGAGAGTGCCGCGGAGGACGGCGGTGAGGTAGTTGAGCGAGTTGTCGTTGGGTGCGGCTAGCGGTGGGGCGGTTTCGGTGTGTTCCGCCGGCTCGCCGGTGAGGCGTTCGCGGAGCTTGGCGCCGGGGTTGTGATCTTCGTAGAGGGTGTCGACGTAGCCGGTGGCGCCGTAGATCTCCATGTCCTTGCGGGCGAAGGGCCAGTTCCATGAGCCCTGGATGATGGCCTGGGCGTGCGGGTAGGTGAGGACGATGGTGCTGTCGTCGTCGACGTTGGGGTAGGTCTGGGGTTTGATGTGGAGGGTGACGGCGGTGACGGTGAGGGGGAGTTCGCCGTGCTGGATCCAGGTGGCGAGGTCGACGCCGTAGCAGCCGAAGTCGAAGAGGGCGCCGCCGCCGTTTTGTTTGGGGTCGGTGAGCCAGGTTAGGAACTCGGGGCCGACGTGGATCTCTGCGGGGCCTTGATGGCCGTCGTGGACTACGATTTTGCGGAGGTCGCCGATCTTGCCTTCGGCGAGGAGGTTGGCGGCGGCGGTGTTGGAGTTGTACCAGGTGGTTTCGTAGTTGGTGAGGACGGGGATTTGGTATTGCTGGGCCAGATGCTGAATGGCGAGGGCGTCTTCGACGGTGGTGGCGAGGGGTTTTTCGACCATGACGGCGATGTGGAGCGGGGCGGCCTGCTCGATGGCGGCGCGGTGGCCGGCGATGGAGGTGTAGACGAGGATGGCCTGGGGGTGCGTGCTTTGGAGCATCGCGGCTTCGGTGGGGAAGAAGAGATTGGCTGGGAGATGGGTGCGGTCGATGTAGTGCTGGCGGAGGGCGGCGTCGGGGTCGGAGATGCCTACTAGCTGGATCTCCGGGTGGGTGGGGAGGTTGTGGAGAAAGCCCTGGACGTGGCCGTGGACGAGGCCGACTATGGCTACTCGGATGGGTGGGGCGGTCTGGGCGAGAGCGCTGAATGGAAGGAAGGCGAGAGCGGCGAGCAGCAGCGTGGAAACTCTAAATCTGGGTCCTGGCAGAGTGATCATATTGGATTTTGTCCTGGAGGTTGATTGAGTTCGGTAGTTCAGTGTGGGTCGTTGAGGAGATTAGAAGAGGTGATTTCCGGGTCCGCCCAATAGCTGGTTCTCGCTATTAGTGAAAGTTTCGAGTAGCTGGGCAACGACAAACTGATCACGTGGAGGCCAGGATGCGGCGATTGGGGCTGGAAGCTGAGCACATAGCGGTTGGGGATGTGGTTGGAGATCGTGGCGAGGCTGCGTTCGAGGGTCCTTGCGTCGGTTAGTTTGAAGTATTCGCCGCCGGTGAGATGGGCTACGGTTTCGGGAACGTTGCGTTTGAGGCCGTCGGTGGCGGCGATGGCTGCCATTTTTGCGAGGGCAAGCGGAGGGACTAGCTGGGTGAGGCAGTCATAGGCCTGAATGGCCTTTTTGTTGGGCGCGTCCGGATCGGGATCGGGGTCTTTGCCCATGCAGCCGTTGGGAGGGTTGGGGTGGTGGTTTTCCATCCATAGGCCACCGGGTTGGGTGGGGAGTTCGCGGGCGGCGTAGTGGGCGGCTTCGGATTTTCCGGTGGAATAGCCGATGCTGTAGATGACGGTGTTGGTGTCGTTGATGGCGCGTAGGGCATCTTCGATCTTGATGTGACTGCCGCGGTCGAGGGTCTCGCTGATGAGGAGGACGGCGCGGCGGTACTCGCGTGGTTGGTTGCGGAGGAGGTCGACGGAGAAGCCGAGGGCGTCTAGGATGGCAGCGCCGTTGTCGCCGAGGCCGATGTTGCGGACGGCGAGCGGGGAGGCGCAGTCGTCGAGGTGATGTTGGCGGGTGCAGCCGGGGGTGAGGCTGGCGATGGCATCTGCGGCCGAGTCGAGGTTGGAGGTGAAGTTTTGAAGAAGGGTGGGTTGACTGTCGAAGGCGACGACGGCGACTTTGTGAGGGACGTTGCCTACGATGGAGGCGAGCATTGGAGCAAGTGGGGGAGCGATCGAGCTGAATTTGTTAAATTCGCGTGCGCCGGCACCGCCGATTTCGATGACGACGACGAGGGCGAGAGCTTCGCCGCCGGTGTCCTGCTCGAGGGTGAGTTTTTGCGGGACACCGTCGTCGGTCAGGAGGAAATCGTTGGCGGCGAGGGTATAGACGAGTTCGCCGGACTTATTGCGGACGAGAGCGGGCGCGAGAACAAGAGTAGAGCGGGTACTGAGCAGAGAGGTTTTGGGAGTCTCCTGCGCCGCTGGTTGCTGGGAGTTGATATACCGCTGTGACGAAGGAGTCTGCGCGAACAGAGGGGCAACCAGCGCGATGAGAATGCTTGAAACGCATCTCTTCATGTGACCAAGTATAAGGCTGGCGCAGCGAGCAGGGGCGCCAACTATGGTGAAGTTTTCGATGCTGAAGGCAGTCCCGCCCTCTGAGATGTTTCGGTCGGGTCTAAATTCTGCTGCTCAAATCGGGGGTTTACATGAATGTCGATCTGCTTCAGGACTTCTTTGCCAACATTGACGAATCCGTGAGGAGACTTTGCTTTCACAACAAGAATGTCACCTGGTCCCGCTTCGTGGATGGTATCGCCAATCACGATACGGGAGCGGCCCTTCTGCACCAGAACAATCTCGTCATATTCGTGGAGATGCAGCGGTGCACCCCGTCCTGGTTGCGCTTCTACATTGAAATGTTCACGTCATCTTGATCGGCCCCAACAAAGTTGTAGGAGCTCCCGATGCGTGGTAGATCTTCTTTCCTGATGATGCGCATACTTCCTCCGCGCGGTACGCTCTTGTCTCAAATCTGCCGCAGTTTATTTGATGATGCCGCGTTGGCTGTTGGCGATGAAGTCGGCCAGATAGGCGACGTGTTCGCCCGCGTTGCCGGAGGCGATTGTTTCGCGTATGGCGGCGAGAGCGTCGGAGGTGTTGAGCTTTGAGGCGAGGAGGGTGCGGTAGGCGGTGCGGAGTTCTTTGAGTTGTTGCGGGGTGAAGCCGCGGCGCTCGAGACCTACCTTGTTGAGGCCGTAGGCGTGGTTGTTACGCTCGATGGAGGTGAGCGAGTAGGGGAGGACGTCCTGGGTTATGGTGGTGCCTCCGCCGATGTACGCGTGGCGGCCGATGCGGCAGTATTGGTGGACGGGGCAGAGGGCTCCGACTACGGCGTAGTCCTCGACGATGACGTGGCCGGCGAGGGTGGCGGAGTTGGCGAGGATGCAGCCGTTGCCGATCTGCGAGTCGTGGCCGATGTGGGTGTAGGCCATGATGAGGCAGTCATTTCCCAGGCGGGTAACTCCTCCGCCCCCTCCAGTCCCTCTGGAGATGGTGACGTACTCGCGGATGGTGTTGTTGTCGCCGATCTCGAGGCGGGTGGGTTCGCCGGCGTACTTGAGGTCCTGCGGGGCGATGCCGATGCAGGCGAAGGAGAAGATGCGGTTGTTGCGGCCCATGGTGAGGTGGCCGTCGTCTCCGCCGCCGAGGACGACGTGGGAGACGAGTTCGCAGTCTTCGCCGAGGATGACGTTGGGGCCGATGGTGCACCAGGGGCCGATCTTGAAGCTTGCGGGGATGTGCGCTCCGGTTGCGACGATCGCGGTGGGGTGGATGCTCACTCTGCTGTCTCGACGGGGGCTTCGACTTTGGCTTGGATTTTTTGGGCTACGCGGGGGACGACCTGGCACATGACGGTGGCGTCGCAGACGAGTTTGCCGTCGACGGTGATCTTGCCGAGCATCTTCACTGCGCGGGTGCGCCAGTTGAGGACCGTCACTTCGATACGGAGCTGATCGCCCGGCGTGACGGGGCGGCGAAAGCGGGCGTTTTCGATGCTGGTGAAGAGCATGAGCTTGGAGTCGCGGTCGGGGACTTCGCTGAGGAGAAGAGCGCCGCCGGCCTGGGCGATCGCTTCAACCATGAGGACGCCGGGCATGATGGGATAGTCGGGGAAGTGGCCCTGAAACTGAGGCTCGTTGAAGGTGACGTTCTTGATGGCGACGATGCGCTGCTTGCGCTCCATTTCGACGACGCGGTCGATAAGGAGGAA
>DATMPD010000135.1:0-30217 GCA_035567955.1 Edaphobacter sp. | reverse complement strand
CGCCGCCGGCGGCTTTACCCTGTCGCCCTCCACCGCCTCCATCAGCGCAGTCCAGGGCAGAGCCTCAAATCCCGTGACCCTTACTGCCACCACGACCGGAGGCTTCCACTCCCCCATCACCTTCGCCTGCACCGGCGGCCTTCCCGCTGGCGCAGTCTGTGTTTTTGCTCCATCCTCGGTCACTCCCACCGAAGTTGCACCGGCGACCACAAGCCTCACCATCTCTCCGGCAGCGGTCGGAGTCCAGTCCTCCGCCGCCCCAACATCCCAGGTGCCCCGAGTCTCTTCTTCGAGCGCCGGAGCCGCCTCGGGCCTGGGTATAACCCTCGCCGGCCTGCTCTTCGTCTTCCTCCCTCGCCGCACCCGCCGCTGGAGCGTCTTCACCCTGCTCCTCGCGCTCACCACCCTCGGTATGCTCAGTGGCTGCGGCAGCGGCGGAGTCGACCCCAACGGTCTCAGTCCCAGCAGTCTCTCCACCGGCTCCTACGCGGTCAACGTAACCGCCACCGGAGGCTCCGTCATCCAGACCGCCACTATCAACCTCACCATCCAGTAAGCCCCCGTAAACCTTGATGAGGCCGTTGCAGTTGCTTCTGAGATAGAGCGGGGCTTTCAACCTCGCGTCCAGGCAGCCACAACCTACAGCTCAGGAGCGTAGTCCGAGGGGCGAAGTGACTGATTTAATTGCCTTTGCTTTTGCAATTATTTTATTTTCTGCGTTTTCCGCCCAAAAATCGCATGTCAAGCCCTGAAACCACCTAAATCCATCAAACAAAAGGCAATAGAGTTGGCATGTTAGTTCCACTCAATCGGCTATGCTTAATATATAGATCGGAAACAAACAAGCCCTGCAGGCACTCAAGCCGCCCTGCGGGGCTAACTCGTTTCTTTGCAAATATTTGCGCGTAAACCCTTTGTTATGAATTTTTTGCAGGCATCAACCTTGGGTAAACGGCTGATTACAAATAATTTATGCGCGGGCAATAGGGGGTACCCCCTCCCGGCAGGAGCATCAGGAGGCAACACTCACTTTATGAATCCGTTCTGTACTCTTCTCTTCAGCCCCCTCCGCGACCCGCATCAGGTGGTCCTGCGCGCTGAACGGCTCCCCCACCCGAGGTGCCCGAACATACTCTCCATCCGACTGCAACACTCGAGCCTTGGTGTTGTCGGCCAGATACGCCGTAAGAATCTCGTCGCGCAGCCGCTTATGCAGATCGACCTGGGTCACGGGAAAAAGCACCTCGCACCGCTCCACCAGATTCCGCGGCATCCAATCCGCGCTTCCGCAATAGACCTCCTCCTTGCCTCCGTTGCCAAAGCAGAAGATCCGGCTGTGCTCAAGAAACCGGCCCACGATGCTCCTCACGCGAATCCGCTCGCTCAGACCCTTCACACCCGGCCGCAGCGAACACATCCCCCGCACGATCAAATCGATCTCGACACCCGCCTGCGACGCCGCATATAACGCCTCCACCGTCCGCCGGTCGATCAGGCCGTTCATCTTCGCAATAATGAAGGCGGGTTTGCCGGCCTTCGCATGAGCCGCCTCCCGTTCAATCAGCGCTACCAGCCGGTCCGCCAACGTCAAGGGGGCCAGCAGCAGCGGGCTGTACGAATCCGACTCGGTCTCGGCCGTCAGGTAGTTGAATACCTTCTGCACTGCGCCGGTGATCTCCGGCTTCGAGGTCAGCAGGCTGATGTCGGTGTAGAACCGCGCCGTAACCGGGTTGTAGTTTCCCGTCCCGAGGTGCGCATACCGTCGCACCACCCCATCGGGATCGCGCCGCACCAGCAGCGCCAGCTTGCAATGCGTCTTCAACCCGAAGATGCCGTGGTACACCCCCACCCCCGCGTCTTCGAGCTCTCTCGCCCAGCGAATATTCGAGTCCTCATCAAATCGCGCCATCAACTCAACGA
This sequence comes from Edaphobacter sp., assembly GCA_035567955.1. Classification (GTDB taxonomy): domain Bacteria; phylum Acidobacteriota; class Terriglobia; order Terriglobales; family Acidobacteriaceae; genus Edaphobacter. The sequence continues at coordinate 28,297 of DATMPD010000135.1, read as the reverse complement.
CGACAGTCACTTCCTTGCTTTGTCCGGCCTCAATCAGGGCCGTGAAGATCGGCGAATCCTTGCTCGTCCGGTAAAGCGTCTGCTTCATCGAAATTACGCCGGGGTCCTGCGCTCCGGCCTCAACAAACTCCTCCACCGTCTTGTACGAATCGAACGGATGATGAAGCATGACATCGCGCTTCCGCAGTTCATCGAAGATATCGGTCGACTTCGTACTCAGCTTGAACTCCCTGGCAACAAACGCCGGATACTTCAACGCCGGCCGCTTCACCTCCGAGTACAGGTTCATGAGCCGCGACAGATTCACCGGCCCATCGGTCCGGAACACCTGCCACGGATCCAGCTCGAAGTTGATCCGCAGCCGTTCCACCATCTCTTCGGTGGCCGAACTCTCAATCTCCATCCGCACGGCATCGCCCTTGCGCCGGTTATGCAGCTCCGCGCGCACGCTTTCCAGCACCGACCGCGACTCTTCCTCCTGCATGTAGAGGTTGCTGTTCCGCGTTACTCGAAACGCCGACCGCGACAGCACTTCATATCCGCGGAACATCTTCTCGAGCTGCGATTCCACCAGTTCATGCAGCAGAATGAAGTCGCAATGCCCATCCTCGCCGGCCAGAGGAACCAATCGGGGCAGCGCGCGAGGCACTGTCACCACGCCCAGCGCCGTCGCTGCCTTCAGGCCGCGTCGTTTATGCCGCAGCAGCAGACCGATACAAAGCGCCTTGTTCAATACCCGCGGAAAGGGATGCGAAGGATCCACCGTCACCGGCGTCAGCAGCGGATCGACCTCGGTGTCGTAAAACTCCAGAGCCTGCGCCCGCGCCCTCTCGCCCAACTCGCTCCACCGCAGCACACGGATCTTCTCCGCCTGCATCGCGGGCAGCAGCTGCTCATTCCAGCATCGGTATTGAGCCTCGACGAAGCGATGGATTCGCTCCATCAAACCATCCAGACGCTCCTGCGGAGTCAGCCCGCCCTCATCCGGAGGCTGGGCCAGATTGTAACCATCCTCGATCCGCTGCAGAAACCCCGCGACTCGGATCTCGACAAACTCATCCAGATTGCTCGCTGTAATCGCAAGGAACTTCACGCGCTCCAGCAGCGGATTTGTCTGGTCCTGTGCCTCTTCGAGCACACGCTGGTTAAATCGCATCCACGATTCATCCCGGCTGAAAAACAAATTTTCAACCGTCGTCGCGGAGGCCTTCTTCGCGTTGACAGCCTTTCGGGAGCTTTGCCTGGTAGCGCTCATACAGGTCTAAAGCTTATCGCACTCTCACGAAATGAAAGTATGAACAGGCAACGAAAATCCAAGTCCGTGGCTTCGACGGGTTCCCTAGCCGTCATTTGCCGGTAAGTGTCTGCGTCGCGCTCTTCAGCAGCGCAGCTTCGCGTTCCACTGCGGCGGCAGTCCGCGCAATCTGCGTATCGGCATCCTTCCATTGCTTCTGCTCGATGGTCTCGCGAGCCGCCGGCAGCGTCTTGACGCCGTAGCCCGTATAGAACCCGGGAGCATACATCATGTTCTGGAACCACGGCCGGTTCGGCAATCCCGCGGGATCGAGAAACACTCGTTCACTCTGTATGAGCTGAAGATTCAGCCCAGCAGGCGCCTTCTGTGCATCCGCCGTGAACGCCTTGTCATACTCGGTTGCTGCCGTCGTCAGGTCGTCCATCGCCTGATCGAGCGGGGCGAAGTTCAGATAGGGCGGAAGGGCTTCCACATCAGGAGCAACACGCTTCTTCTTAGGATCTTCCAATGCCTTGTAGACCCCATCGGCGATCTCGGTGTTACGTTCCTTGATTTCGGCGCGCATCGTATCGGTCAGCTTCTTTACTCCGGTCACATACGTCCGAACCGTGTCCGCCAGGTCTCCGAACTGAAAGGGAATTACATCGGCGTCCGCCATTCGCATCATCATTGTGCCAGCGGTCTGCGCTAAGGCGCGGCCGTACACGAAGTCTGTATCTTGAAAATGCGTATACCAGTAGAAGTCGTCGTAAACGGAGTGGTATTGGCCGCCGCCCTGATCTTCGCCGCCATAGCCCAGATTTACACTGGCGATCCCGAGATGGTGGATGAATGCCGTGTAATCGGAGCCTGAACCGAGAGCTTCCATGCGGATGTCCGGACGGTTGCGGAGTTCGGCGCGTGCATCCGTTGTTGCGCGAGAGATGGCAACCAGCCGTTGACGCTTCCACACCGGCATCTTCGTCTCCGGGTCATCGATATCCTTGGTCACACTGTTGACGAAGCTCTCCAACTCGCTGGAGCCTTCCGCACGAAAGTATCCCCGGCTGTTGCCATCGGAGTTGAAATAAGCCACTGCGTGCGCGCTTAACTCCTGCGCGTGCGCCTCCACCCACTCGGTCGAACCCAGCAGCGCAGGCTCTTCGCCATCCCAGAAGCAATAGATAATCGTGCGCTGCGGATGCCAACCCTGCTTTAGCAACTCACCAAGACCACGTGCTTCTTCCAGCTCTGCGCTTGCACCGGAGAGAGGATCACCCGCTCCGTTTACCCAGGCGTCATGGTGGTTGCCACGAATTACCCACTGATCAGGCAACGTCGAACCGGGAATGGTCGCGACCACATCGTAGAGCGGCTTGCGGTCCCAGTTGAAGCTGACGGCGAGATGCGCCATCGCGACGCTCGGGCCGACCTTATATGCGAACGGAAGGCCGCCGCGCCAGCTCTCCGGCACCAGGTCACCGCGTAGTGATTTCAGAAATGGTGTGGCGTCTGCATAGGAGATCGGAAGCACAGGGATCTTCGTAATCGTCTGTACCTGATCGAGCTGAATCAGCTTCGCGCCGGCCACCGCGCCGATCCCAGGAGTCTGTGGGTCGCCCGGATACACCGGCATATCCATCACGCTGCCACGCTGCGCACCTTCTGGTGGCCGCATTGGTCCATCGGGATAAGTATCACCGCGAAAGTAGCCATCGTCACGGGGATCGGAGTAGATGATGCAGCCGACCGCACCATGCTCTGCCGCCACCTTCGGTTTGATTCCGCGCCATGTCTGACCATATCGAGCGATCACAATGGCGCCTTTTACCGAGACCCCCATCGCTGCCAACTCTTCGTAGTCGGCCGGTGCGCCATAGTTCACATACACCAGCGGAGCCGTAACATCGCCATCTCGCGAGTACGCGTTGTAGGTCGGCAGCTGCTCTTTCTTTTGGTCTGAGGTAGGGTCGACCTTTATTGCCGGTTCATCGAGAGTCGCCTCGAACTTCTCCGGCCCCAGCAGCTCCAGTTTGCGCGATTTGGGCGTAGGGAACAGCGCCTCGAACTGCTCGATCTTCGCATCGAGTCCGTATGACTTCAACTGCGCCAGGAGCCACTCCGCATTGTCCTTGTCGTACGGTGACCCCACGTGGTGCGGCCGCGCCGACATGCGCCGCATGTTCTCGCGAACCTTTGCCGGATCGGGCACCTCGCGGAACTTCTGCTCCCACTGCACCTCGGCAGCGGCGTGTTCCGGAGTGTAGCCACGAAGAGTGACCTCTCCCGCATTGACGGCATAAGCGGTGCTGGTAAGCAAGGTAAGGCAGGCGATGGCCCTTCGCATGGTGGGAGAACTCCTTTGAATGAAGGCTTTGAGAGATCGTACCATTGCCGGTGGAGTTGACTAAAACAAATGTTTGGTCCCAGGATCAGCCCGTGCTCGCGCCTTCCTCAATTCCTGAAGAAATAGCCAACGCCATAAAATATTCCCGTCCGTTACCCGTCTACACCTGTAGATGAACCAAATCCCGGGTAGTTGGACGATCATCGAGCAGGACCAGCTCATCTCTGAGGCACTGGAGAGAGACCAGCCCAGACTGCGCAGTTTTATTCGCAAGCATGTCACCGACACCAGCGAAGCCGAGGATATTCTTCAGGACGTCTTCTACGAACTGCTTGAAGCCTACCGTCTTATGAAACCCATAGAGCACGTCACTGCGTGGCTCTTTCGCGTGGCGCGGAATCGGATGGTCGATCTCTTCCGGAGGAAAAAGCCCAGTTCGCTGAACAATCCAGCGTCAATCGAAGAAGGCGCCGATACGCTCGAAGACCTCCTCCCCTCAGAGGACTCCGGTCCCGAGGCAGCGTACGCAAGAAATCTCCTCCTCGATGCACTGGACGAAGCCCTGGACGAGCTGCCGGCGGTCCAGCGTGAAGTCTTTGTCGCCCACGAATTCATGGGGCGGAGTTTCAAAGACATCTCCGTCGATACCGGTCTCAGCGTCAACACGCTGCTCTCGCGAAAACACTATGCAGTGCTTCATCTACGCCAAAGACTGCAATCGATCTACGAAAACTATGCAAAGAAATAAGGAGTCACGCATGCGTCATCATCCAGTACTTAAAGGAATAAAAATCGCAGTCTTTGTCATTATTGGAGCCATTTTCTTCGGCTTCATCGTCAAAGGTTTATGGAATGTCCTTGTTCCACCAATCATTGGGTGGCACACGATCACGTTCTGGCAGGCGCTTGGTTTGCTTCTGCTGTGCAAGATTCTCTTTGGCGGCCTCCATCGCCATGGCGGCAGAGACCGCGCTCGCTGGAAACAGCGCATGAAAGATCGCTGGGAGCAGATGACACCCGAGGAGCGCGAGAAGCTTCGCAAAGGAATGCGTTGCGGCCGCGCTCCCTTCGCCTCATCTGTGGAGCCTCAGGTATGAACAAGTTCGATACGAGCGCCACTCACACTGGGGAAGACGCTGGGTCCGATGGCTACAAGGATCAGCCTTCTTCGATTCAATATCGACCCCCAGCCGCGGACCATGACGACCGCCTTGCAGAACTCGAGATCGAGAACTCTCGTCTGCACAGACTGGTCGCCGAGCTTCTAATCAAAAACCAGCAGCTTCGCAAGCCAGACTGAACGCCGAGATCTGAAATCTAACGATGCCAGTGCATCTTCCACCCAAGGTACCTGGAGGCAGCTTCGTGGACTGGCGCCGCGGTGGTGGAGAAGTTGGCGGCAACATGGTGTTCAAAGCCGTTCTCACAGATGTAACGCAGCAACTCCTGCATCTTCGGAATCTCAACCACGCCTGCCCCGCCGAATGTATGCAGCGGATCGTTGGTAAATGCACCCTCGCCGACATAGCCGGTGATCTGTCCGGCGAAGTCGTCGGTTGAGAAGCGCGCGAAGCTCATAGCGCCAGCCTTTACAGTTCCATCCAACGTGCCGTGCGTATTTTCTTTGCCAACGGTTCCGGCGATGATCTGCTGGAAGTCCATCTTCACGCCCTCATTGAAAAAGTGTTTGGGTAGATTCGAACAGTGGAAGCACACCGCTTTATTTGGGTTGTCACCGTAGTTATTGTTCCAATCCAGCAGGGCGCTCGGCGATTCGCTAGCCAGCGTCAGTGCGTACATACTTAGCGTCCCTAACACGTCGACCTCGCATGCGGACGGAATCAGGCTCTCACTCATCATGCTCATCACGGTGCAGGGAACGATACCGAGGAACTCTTCAATTGAGGTCCAGCACTGCACCGCGCTTACCGTCAGCTCACTCGCCGTCATCCACTGATCGATTACCGCGCCTAGCTTCGCCATCTTCATCAGCGCCGCCTCGGGAGTGTCGCCTACAGGAATATATTTCTTGATCGCCGCAAGCTTGGCTTGTGCAGCGTCGTCGTGGTCTTTCATTCTTCCGATGCGTCCCATTACCTCGCTCAGGTCGAGTGTCTCGACCGTAATGCCGGACCGCTCCAACAGCTTTTCCGAGTAGCGGACCGTATTGAATGCCGTAGGCCTCGCGCCAATCGCACCGAAGCGAACGTTCTTCAACCCACGCACCACGCGGCACACACCTGAAAACCACTCCAGGTCGGCCTTGAACTCCATCGAATCTGGCGCCTCGGTATGCAATCGTGTCAGTGAGTAGGGAATCCCGTACTGCTTCAGGTTGTTGCAGATCGACATCTTGCCACAGAAACTGTCGCGCCGGAACGCGATCGTCATCTTTCCCGCATGATCGGGAGTCGCCTGGATCAGCACCGGCACCTGAAGGTTTGCCAGCCGCAGCGCATCTGCTAGACCCCGTTCCTCGCCGAAGTTTGGCAGCGTGATGATGATGCCGTCGATCTCCGCAGCATGGGCTTTGAACAAAGCTGCACACTTCTTCGCGTCCTCGTACGTCTCCACCGCACCGTGGGCCGTCTCCTCCGGCGTTAGCACAACCGGCCTGATTCCCGCGCCCTCAAGCGCGGCGATCATTTCCAGCCGTCCACTAGTAGCCAAATGGCTAGGGAAAAATCCACGGTTGCCAACAATCACGCCCATCGTCATTTGCTTCGCCATAATGCTCCTGAATCACACCCGCTCGAGGTTTCGTCTTAGGACTTCACCCACATAGACGTGTTGCGACGGTAATTAGACCCGACCCGGACGAAACCGGAGCGAATAAAAGCCGCCAAACGCCGTTAACAATGCGCCCCACCACAAGGTCGGATGCAGTGCTTCGAGCCACGGTAGCAATACCTCGTTCGGCGGTGGATTATGCAACTCGGTGATTCCTGTTATCACCAGCACCAGGCCATATGCGAGCATCAGGATCCCGCAAAAAAACCAGATCGATAGCTCTGCAGATTCAATTTCACGTTCGTGTTGATCCATCACGCCACCTCTTACCACACGCCACCTCTTACCAGAAGATCAGATTCAAAATAAAGAAGACGACGATCACCACAACAGCCCAGAAGATCGGCTTTTGCCAGATGGTTGTCGCCCCATCGTGCGGAATCGGCGTTACGCCGTACACCAGTCCGGAGAGTTGTTCGGTTGGCACAGGCTTGGTCACCAGACTCACGGCGACCGTAACCACTACGCAGATAATCCAGCTCCACAATGCGCGGTAGAGGTTTTCCGCCATGGGCTTTGCGTCCGAACTCATCGCGATGTAACGCAAAGCGCCTGCATCGCTCTGCACCCAGATAAACATTCCAATCGAAGAAATCGTACCGGCGAGCAACCCTAGAAAGCCGCCCCAGTGCGTTGCCCGTTTCCATAGCATTCCGAGGATTACCGTACCGAACAGGGGTGCAATAAAGAAGCTGAACAACGCCTGCACGTAGTCCATGATACTGGCGGCATTCATTACGAGGTATGCCGTGCCGATCGATACCAACATTCCGATCACGGTCGACCATCGGCCCATCGCGACATAGTGTTTGTCGCTGGCCTTTTTGTTGATGAAGGCGCCGTAAATATCATAAGTCCACACGGTAGAGAACGCGCTGACGTTCCCGGCCATGCCGCTCATGAACCCTGCGAGCAGGGCCGTGATCCCCAGCCCCAGCAGCCCTGGTCCACAGTAGCGTATGAGCATCAGTGGAAGAACTTCGTTATAACTATGCTGACCGGTCGACGCCGCCACACTCTCCGGGACAAGGTGCATCATGCTGCCATCGGGATTCTTCAACACTGCAAGCGCCAGCAGGCCCGGCAGGATCACGATAAACGGCACTGCCATCTTGAACGCCGCACCAATCACCGGCGCCATCTTCGCCGCCCGCAGATTATGGGCGCTCAATACTCTCTGTACTACCAGAAAGTCGGTGGTCCAATATCCAAAGCTGATAACGAACCCTAGTCCGAAGACAATTCCGGTCCAGTGCACGCCCATCGGGTTGTCGCTAAAACTGCCTACCGTGCTCCAAAGATGGGTGTAGTCGCTTCTGCCGATATTCGCCGCAATCTGGGCTTTAAGGTTTGTCCAGCCGCCGGCCTCGATCAATCCCAGGATCGGAATCATCGCTGCGCCTGCCCAGATCAACACAAACTGCAACACTTCGTTGATGATCGCTGAACGTAGCCCGCCTAACATCACATACAAAGCCACAGTAGCGGCGCCCACCCAGATTGAGAAAGTGATGTTCCAGCCAAGCACCGTCTGCATCACGACGGCCATGGCGAACATGTTGACGCCACTCATCAGGATCGTCATCAACGCAAACGAAATCGCCGACAAGCCTCGCGCGGCCTCGCCGAATCGCAGGTGAAGATACCCCGGCACGGAGTGCGTCTTCGAGATGTAGTAGAACGGCATCATAACGATGCCGAGAAACAGCATCGCCGGGATCGCTCCGATCCAATACCAGTGCGCCGCGAGAATTCCATACTGATATGCCGCGCCCGCCCACCCCATCAGCTCAAGAGAGCCCAGGTTGGCCGAAACAAAACTCAGCCCAGCGATCCACGCCGTCATCTCCCGGCCAGCGAGGAAAAAGTCCTCGCTGGTGTTCGCCTTTCCCTTCGCATAAAACCCGATGAACACCACTAAGGCGAAATACAGCACGAGGATCAAAACATCCACCGGCGCCAATTTCGTTAGTTGCTGGGTCACCAGTAGAAGCGCCGCAAAAACCTGCATCGGTCAAACCTCAATAAGTAAACGTTATCCGCCTCGGATCGCAAACGAAATGCGTCTACCCTCTCCTTCGAATCTACGTTCTGTTTCACAAGAATCTTGTTTCGCGGGTCGTTCGGACGGGAGCCGCCGGAACGTTTGAAGCGGCAGACTCCCGAACTTTGTCACTATACAACAACGAATTTCTCATTGGACAATGACAAATTTATTCAGCGTCACGGCTTTTTACGAAGTTGCATCAACTACTTCTGGCCATCATGTTGCTGCGCCATAATTCTGCTTTATTCTTACAACGCTTTTACACAACCTTTACTCTATCTTCCAGGGATATATTTTCGACCGAGGGAGTTTTCATGCAAATTCGTAAGATAAGATACATCGTTCTCGCATCTGCCTTAACCATCTTCGTTTCGGCGGGCTTCGCCGTCGCGCAGGCTAGTGCCAAGCAGGACATGAAGGCCGCCGGATCTGACACGAAAAGCGCAGCCAAAGACACCGGACACGCTGTCTCTACCGGAACAAAGAAGGCGTACCACAAAACCGCTAATGGAACGGAAACGGCCGCAGACAAGACGGCCGCCGGCACCAAGACGGCCTACCACAAGACTGCAAACGGCACGAAGACCGCAACCGATAAAACAGTTAACGGAACCAAGACTGTGGGCAAAGATGTTGGCCACGGTACCAAGGTTGCTGCACAGGACACCGCGAAAGGAACCCGAAAGGCCGGCGACAAGATCGCAGGCAAACCCGCACCTCAGTGACGACGTAGGGAATGGTCTTCCTACGTTTCAACCCTCAGGTCAACGGATCGAGGCTGCAGGATTGGGGGCTAGGTGACCGGCTTGACTCAACGTCCCGGTGGCTTTCGGCCAAATCACATTTGCTGCGAGAGCGACCAGAGCGATCCAATACAGATCCGCTCCCAGCAGATGCACGATCTGCATCCACACAGGCGCCAAGAGGAGAACATCTGCTAGTCCCAGCGCGAACTGAAACCCTAGCAACGCCAGCACCACCGAGGTCAGCCGTCCAACTACGGCTCGCCTCGCCTGCCCCACCAGCCAAAGCACGAAGATCCCTGCTATCACGGCGCTTATCGGATGTACTCCCCGCAATCGAAGCAGCCACGGCGAGCTGGCAGCAAAGTCCTGGGCGAAGGCTCCCCGCAATGAAGAAGCAGGGAATAACGTGTCACCGAGCGCTGCCAGCGACCCGCTCACTCCCACTACCAGCGTCGCAGCCAATCCTAAAAGCGCCCAGACCTTCCTTACCCCGCCAACCCCAAGCTCGCGCCACAACTGTCCCGTCTCTAATAACCTCGCGGTTAAAGTCAGCGCAGCTAATAACAGCAGCGTATTGCTCAGATGAATGGACAGCACTATTACGCGCCCCATGGATTGATTGCCGGTTACGTAACCAAGCTTCACCAGGAGCGCACCAAGAAAAGCCTCATTCAGCAACAGCACCATTGATGTCACCGCCAGCGTCCGTGCGGCCTGGCCCCTCACTGTGCCGCGAAACGTCCACAATAGCAGCCCAAGGACAAGAAACGTTGATCCACCGGTCATACAGCGATGGGTAAACTCGATGATCGTGTCGACGCGGGGTGACAGCGGAACCACCTGCCCGTTGCACAGCGGCCAATGATTACCACATCCGGCGCCCGATCCCGTAGCCCTCACCAGCGCGCCCCACAGGATCACCAGCACGTTGTACCCGACCACGCCCCACGCAAATCGCACTAGTGTTCGCGATGTGGGCGTTACCGTGACTGCAGCAGCCCTGGCCATACTTCTATCTTACGCAGCTTTGCACGGGTTGTTTTTATTTCTGCCATTCGCGTTCCTCTGCGAGCCCCTATCCATTGGCCAATTCCTTTGCTCGCTGCGTTGCTCTCTTTACCGCCTTTATCAAAGTGACCCGCAGCCCACCCTCTTCAAGCTCCAGAATCCCATCGACGGTACACCCAGCCGGCGTGGTCACCGCATCCTTCAGCAGCGCCGGATGGTACCCAGTCTCGAGCACCATCCGCGCCGAACCCAGCGTCGTCTGAGCCGCCAGCAGGGTAGCAACGTCGCGCGGCAACCCAACATTAACGCCAGCCTCTGCCAGTGCCTCAATGATGATGTACAAAAACGCCGGCCCCGACCCCGATAATCCTGTCACCGCATCCATATGCTTTTCATCAACGACGACAGTCTTGCCGACTGTGTGAAATATCTTCTGCGCAACCGCCATTTGTTCCGGCGAGACGAAGCGTCCCGCGCACAGCGCTGTGATTCCGGCGGCCAGCATCGCAGGCGTATTCGGCATTGCGCGAATCACAGCCAGCTCGCAACCTGCTCCATCCTCAATACTTCGCGTCTTCACCGAAGCCGCAAACGAGAGCACCGTCTTATTCGGCTTCAGGGCAGTCTTGATCTCTTCAATCAGTGCCGGTACCTGAATCGGCTTCACGCCGAGCAGGATGACGTCCGCCTGCCGCGCCGCTGCCAGATTGTCTGTGGTGACTTCGACTCCAAACTGGGCGGAAAGAGCCTGCGCCCGTTCCGCATGCTGGACCGTGGCGAATATTTGTTCAGCGGCGACCAGGTTGTTCTTTAGAAAGGCCTGCAGCAAAATACCGCCCATCTTGCCTGCACCCAGCACCGCGACTCGCAACCCCGGCATCGCCGGAGCGGGAGCCAAATCCGGAATCTCAAAGCTTTCACTCATTCCCAAAGGCTATCAGACGCGATCACTTCTGGGCCGCGATCCACGCATCCACGCGCTGCTCCAGCACATCCATCGGTAAGGCGCCGGAGTCCAGCACCTGATCGTGGAATGCCCTGATATCGAACTTTGAACCCAAAGCCGTCTTTGCCTTGTCCCGCAGCTCGAGTATCTTCAGTTGTCCCATCTTGTAACCCAGCGCCTGCGCGGGCCATGCAATATACCGATCCACTTCAGACTGAACATTGGTCTCATCCAGCGAGGAGTGATCGTGGAAGTAGTCCACCATTTGCTGCCGAGTCCAGTGCTGGGAGTGAACGCCCGTATCAACGACCAGCCGTATCGCGCGCCACATATCGTTATCCAGCCGTCCATAGTCGCTGTAGGGATCTTTATAAAATCCGATGTCTTTGCCCAGCCGCTCGCTGTACAACGCCCACCCCTCGACGAATCCGGTGTATTCCTGATATTTGCGAAACTCCGGCAGCCCGGTCAGTTCCTGTGCGATCGAGATCTGCAGATGGTGTCCCGGTATTCCCTCGTGATACGCCACGCTCTCCACTGTAGCCAGCGAGCGTTCGGCAAAGTTATACAAATTCACATCCACTCGCCCGGGACGGCTCCCATCCGCCGTTCCCTGGTTGTAGTACGCCATCGGGGAGTTCTTCTCGGCAAACTCGGGCATCGCAACCACCTCGAGCTGAGCCTTCGGCAACCGGCCAAACAGCTCCGGCAGCCGCGGCTGCATCTGCGCCAGATAGCCTTTGTACGTGTCGATCAGAGCGTCCTTCGACTGCGGATGCTCCCTTGGATTTCCCGCCAGCGCAGTACGGAAGGTCTTCAAATCAGGAAATCCAAGTTGATGCACGATTGCCAGCATCTCGGCCTCATCCCGCTTCACCTCATCGAGTCCGATCTGGTGTATCTGAGCCGCCGTCTTGTCCAGCGTCGTTATCTGGCGTATGCGGTAGGCATAATACGCATCGCCATTAGGCATCGCCCACACACCCGGATCTTTTCTCCCATTCGGCACATACTGGGCCTTCATGAACTTCGCGAACCGCTGATACGTTGGCAGCACCTGCGTCTGAATCACCGCCCTTAAGTCCGTCGCAATGCGCTTCTGATCCGCTGCCGGAACGGTCTTAGGAAATTTTTTGAGTGGCTGAGCAAAGACGCTCTCGTCCGCCTTCTGATCGGCGATGCCCTGGGTCTGCTCCAGCGCCTTTTCCAATGACTCCTTCGGCGGCATCCGCCCTTCATCCACGCCGAGCTGCAGGTTCGTCATCACCTGCGAGAACTGGACCGGCACCTTTTTCAGACGCTCAATGTAATCGTCGTAGTCCTTTACAGAATCGAACGAAAGCTGTCCCACCAGGTCCGCCAGTCTGGTCTGAAACCCGAAGATCGGGCTGACCGGCATCTCCCACTCCTTGAACTTCGCTCCTTGCTGCGCGTCGATCAGCGATCGCAGCATCAACTCCGAAGACAGCTTTTCCTGGTCGGTCAAGCCGGTCGTATCAATCGCTCCCAGCCGCTGAATATAGTCCAGCCCGCGTTGCAGCGAAGCATTCACTTCCTTTGCTGAGTAGTCCGTCAGTTGATCGTTGTAGCGCTTATCTCCGATCAGCGAAGCAAACTCGGGGGAATGTCTGAGCCGGTCCTGCCAGATATCTGCCAGTAAAGTTGACAGAGCCTTACTCCGCGCTGCAACCGAAGTAGCCGCCGGTGCGGGAGCCTCCGTTTGAGCCCACCCCCTCAATCCCCCCAAACTCAAGCAGCCAACCAACAAAAAACTACTCAATGAGCGCAACGAAAATCCTGTCATGCCCACATGCTAGTCTACCTTGCCGCGAGTAGGAAACTCATGCCCTCTACGGGTGTGTCAAGCGCGAGATCTGCGCCTACGGTTTCCGGGTCCGTTGTAGGTGATAAACCATAAAGACGCTCTGCTATTTCGCCGGAGCAGCAGACGCCGGCGCAGATGCAGTGAATAGCTTCATTGCATTCTGCACGGTGTAGTTGAGTCCCCACGCTGTAGGAACAATAACGATGAGCCACGCGAAGGCGATCAGCAGCGGCGATGACTTTTTGACGGGATCGGGTTGTGCCATAGGAATCACTCCTGTTTCCGGAAATAGGCGGAGGCCGGTTCACTCCGCCGGGTTGGATTAGTGCGCAGCGCCTACGGGAACGACGATGTTCTTGTCCTTCAGCCAGAACTTTTCAGCGACCGGGCGTACCATCAGGTCGGCCAGGAAGCCGACGACCAGCAGACCGCACATGATGTGCAGGATGAGCGGATAGGCGTCCTCCTTCGGCATCTTATTGGCGACATAGTGGTCGAGGATGCCGTTCACGATGAGCGGTCCGATTATGCCCGCCATTGACCATGCCGTCAGCAGCCGGCCGTGAATGGCCGAGACGTTGTAGCCGCCGAAGAGGTCCTTCAGATAGGCGGGGATGGTGGCGAAGCCGCCGCCGTACATGGAAATCACCACGGCGGCGATGCCGACGAAGAGGGGAACGGAGTTCAGTCTGTCTTGGCGGGTGAACGGAAGGAAAAAATAAAGAATGGCGCCAAGCGTGAAGAAGATGAAATAGGTGCCTTTGCGTCCGATGAAGTCCGAGGTGGATGCCCAGAAGAAACGACCGGCCATGTTGAAGATGCTCAACAGGCCGACAAAACCTACAGCAGCCGTTGCGCTGACGCTGCCTTTGAAGAGATCCTGAATCATCGGGGCGGCCTGCTCAAGAATGCCGATACCAGCCGTGACGTTGACAAAGAGCATGACCCAGAGAAGCCAGAATTGGGGCGTCTTCCACGCTTCGTTGACGGCGACGTTGTGGCTGGAGATCAGCGCGGAGTGCTTCGTCGACGGGACCCAGCCTTCGGGCTTCCAGCCGTCCCGCGGGACGCGGATGGTGAAGACGCCGAACATCATGAAGATAAAGTAAAGGATCCCCATGGTCAGCATCGTGTAGGGGATCGAGGGCTGGCCCGCAGCTTTGAAGTGGGCCATCAGGTTGCTGGCCAGGGGGCCGCCGATCATAGCACCGCCGCCGAATCCCATGATGGCGAGGCCTGTGGCGAGGCCGGGACGGTCCGGGAACCATTTGATCAGCGTCGAGACCGGCGATATGTAGCCGAGACCGAGGCCCATTCCTCCGATAACGCCATATCCGAGATAGATAAGCCAAAGTTGATGACTGCTGGCCCCGAAGGAGGCGATGATGAAGCCAAAACTGAAACAGATGGCAGCGTAGAACATCGCGCGGCGCGGACCAGCCTTTTCCAGCCATGCCCCGAAGAGCGCGGCGGAGATGCCCAGAAACGCGATGGCGATGGAGAAGATGTAGCCGACCTCTTTCAGGTTCCACGCGGAGCCGTCTGCGCCGTGAAGGGCCAGCAAGGGGTTCTTGAAAACGGAGAAAGCGTAAACCTGGCCAATTGAAAGATGGATGGCGAGTGCGGCGGGTGGAACCAGCCAGCGGCTGTATCCTGCAGGGGCGATGGAGCGGTCACGATCGAGAAAAGCCAGGGCCATAGTTGGAAAACCTCGGGTTAGTAAATCCTGACGGTGCAAAGTACTCAGCGAAACGAAACAAACCTCTCTATCTAGATGCGCGACCCACGATACATGATTCTGTTGGGAATGTGTCACGTAATTGTCAGCGATCTGTTGCCTGAGTGGGTTGTATAGGGTACCTTCATTTTGCTGGGCCAAAATTAGGGAGGTCGGTGCGTGGCAACGGTTGAAGTCAATACGAATCTGGATTCGAGTCTGCGGGAGAACCGGGTATTCTCCCCGCCGGCTGAGTTTGCCGCAAACGCCCACATCACGAGCCTTGCCGAGTATGAGGCGATGTACCGCCGCAGCGTCGAACAGCCGGAGAAGTTCTGGGCCGAGGCCGCCGGCGAACTCGACTGGTTCGCCCCATGGACGAAGGTGACCGAGGGGGAGGCGCAGCACACCAAGTGGTTTGTCAACGGAAAGTTAAATCTCTCGCACAATTGTGTTGACCGGCATGCGCTGGGAGCGCGCCGGGACAAGATCGCGCTAATCTGGGAGGGCGAGCCGGGTGAGGTGCGCAAGCTGACCTACGGCGAGTTGCATGAGCGGGTGCAGCGGTTCGCGAATGTGCTGAAGGGCCTCGGAGTCCAACGCGGCGACCGCGTTGCTGTCTACATGGGGATGTGTCCCGAACTGGCGGTTGCGCTGCTGGCCTGCGCGCGCATCGGTGCGGTGCACTCGGTCATCTTCGGCGGATTCGCGGCGCACGCGATCTCAGACCGCGTCAACGATTCAAGCTGCGTTGCGGTAATCACGCAGGACACGAGCTATAGGCGTGGCGCCGAGGTTCATTTGAAGGACATCGTCGATGAGGCGCTCGTGAGATGCCCCACGGTAAAGAACGTAGTCGTGTTCCGTCGTTCGGGTTCGCCCGCGTCGATGCAGCCGGGCCGGGATGTCTGGTGGCATGAGGCGATGGAAAAAGCTGCGCCGGATTGCTCCGCGGAGTGGATGGATGCGGAGGATCCGCTCTATCTGCTCTACACCTCGGGAACCACCGGCAAGCCCAAGGGGCTGTTGCATACTACCGGCGGCTACGCGGTGCAGACCTACCTCACCAGCAAATACATCTTCGACCTGAAGGATGACGACGTCTACTGGTGCACCGCGGACATTGGCTGGGTGACCGGGCACAGTTACATCGTCTACGGCCCTTTGCAGAACGGCGCGACGGTGGTGATCTACGAGGGAGCGCCAAACTGGCCGGAGAACGACCGCTTCTGGAAGATCATTGACGACCATAAAGTCACGGTCTTCTACACAGCTCCCACCGCGATCCGCGCCTTCACCAAGTGGGGAGACTCTTGGGTACAGAAGCACTCGCTGGCCTCGCTTCGTCTGCTCGGAACCGTAGGCGAGCCGATCAACCCCGAGTCGTGGATGTGGTATTACCGCATGATCGGCAAGGAGCGCTGCCCTATTGTCGACACCTACTGGCAAACCGAGACAGGCGCGATCATGATTTCGCCGATTCCCGGGGCAATCGCGACCAAGCCCGGTTCGGCCACAAAACCCTTTTTCGGAATTGTGCCTGAAGTGGTTACAAGAGAAGGCAAGCCGGTTCCCGATGGCCAGGGTGGCCTTCTCGTGATGCGCAAGCCCTGGCCATCTATGGCTCGCACCATCTACGGCGACCAGGCCCGTTACGAGCAGACTTACTGGAGCGAGGTTCCGGGCAGCTACTTCACCGGCGACGGCGCACGACGAGATGCGGATGGTTACTTCTGGCTGATGGGACGCGTAGACGACGTCATCAACGTCAGCGGCCACCGGCTCGGTACGATGGAGGTCGAGTCCGCTCTGGTCGCTCATCCAAAGGTCGCCGAGGCAGCTGCCGTGGGCCGTCCGCACGAGATGAAGGGCCAGGCGATCGCCGTCTTCGTTACGCTCGAAGGTGGCCACGAGCCCAGCGAAGAGCTGCGGCAGGAGCTGCGCCAGTGGGTCGCCAAAGAGATCGGCGCCCTGGCCCGGCCCGATGACCTGACGTTTACGCAGGCACTGCCGAAGACGCGAAGCGGCAAGATCATGCGGCGTCTCCTGCGCGAACTGGCCACGACCG
This sequence comes from Edaphobacter sp., assembly GCA_035567955.1. Classification (GTDB taxonomy): domain Bacteria; phylum Acidobacteriota; class Terriglobia; order Terriglobales; family Acidobacteriaceae; genus Edaphobacter. The sequence goes on along the minus strand of DATMPD010000135.1, from coordinate 11,569 downwards.
GCGACGTTAAGGGCGACACCACAACGCTCGAAGACTTCTCCGTGATCGCAAAGCTGCGCGAGGGCGAAGAATAATCCCGATCGGGTAGAATGCTGGCATGACCGTCCAACTCAGTCCGGAGCTTGAAGCGATCTAGAGCAGATTGTTGGCGGGTTTGGTGGGCAGAGTGAAGTGGAAGGTCGTGCCCTGGCCCTCGACGCTGGTGGCCCAGATACGTCCGCCATGTTGATTGACGATGCTGCGACAGATGGCAAGCCCGAGACCCGTTCCACCCATGGCGCGAGAGTCGGAGGCGTCGCCCTGCCGGAAGCGATCGAAGATGTGCTCGAGCTTGTCTGCGGGTATGCCGCTGCCCTGGTCGCTCACCTCGATCAGCGCTTCGCCGTCGTCCAGGTAACTCGCTGTGAGATGAATTTCACTGCCCGCCGGGGAGAACTTGATTGCGTTCGAGATCAGGTTGTTGAGCGTCTGCAGAATCCGGTCGGGATCTGCCCAGACGTTGACACCATTGGCAGCGAAGAAGATGCGGATGTTGGGTCGCGGCGCGCGCGCCTGCTGCACGCCTGCGGCCCGGCGCAGCAGATCTTCGGCGCTGCACATGGTCGAGTGCAGCTCGGTCTTGCCGCTCGAGATGCGCTCCAGGTCGAGAATGTCATTCACCAGGCGCACCAGCCGGTCAGAGTTGCTGATCGCGATTTCGAGCATCTGTTGCGTCTTCTCGGGCCGGTTCGCCAACGCGCCGCCGGCCAGCAGGCCGAGCGCTCCGCGCAACGACGTTAGCGGCGTTCGAAGCTCATGCGATACGGTCGAGATGAACTCGTCCTTCATGCGATCAAGCGCGCGGCGCTCCGTGGTGTCGGTGAAGGCGACGACAACACCGAGCGGCTTCAGTCCGTCGGAGTCAGAGGACTGGGAATCGATCTGCGGACGTGCGACGTATTCGACCGGGAAGCTGGTGCCGTCCTTGCGCCAGAAGATCTCGTTGGAGACGCGAACCGTAGCGAGATTGGCGAGGCTCTTGCGAATCGGCGAGTCGACCGAGTCATACGGGGTCCCGTCCGCGCGTGTGTGGTGTATGAGCTCGTGCATGACGCGGTCCAGCATCTCGTCCTGCTTGTAACCCAGCATCTGCATGGCAGCAGTGTTGACGAAGGTGACCTTGCCTTCGAGGTCGATGCCGTAGATACCGTCGCCGACCGAAGCGAGAATCGAGTCCGACTGGCGGGTGAGCGTGCGCAGACGGCCTTCTGCGCGGACCTGTTCGCTAATGTCAACGCCGAAGCCAAGCACGTACGGGGCGCGGCCGGGAACGACGATGAGCTTGTTCCGGTAAGCGACGACGCGGACGTCGCCGTCTGCGTGAGAGAGATGAAGGAGACCCTGCGCCTCGCCGGTCTCGGCGATCTTTTTGAGATACGCCGGCAGCGCGACCTGCTTCTCGGGCACGATGAACTCGGCCAGATTATGGCCTGTCATCTCCTCGACCGCATGCCCAATCGTCTCAGCGCCGTGGGTATTGATGGTCAGCAGGGTGCCGCGAAGATCATGGGTGCAGACCATACCGAGCGAACCTTCGACCAGCTGGCGGTAGCGCGCTTCGCTCTCGCGGAGGGTGGCCTCAGCGGCGCGCTGTGTTGTGACGTCGATGCCTGTGGCGATGATGAAGGCGACCTGCCCCTGCGAATCCGTGAGCGCCGTGGCGGACCAGGCGATGCGACGCAGGCTGCCGTCGCGATTCAGCCACTGATTCTCGAACGCAGCAGGGAAGTGTCCGGAGCGGAGGCGCTCGAAGGTATCGATGGCCTCCGGGATATCCTGTCGCGGAATGAGCTTATCCCAGGCGTAGCGGCCGACCAGAGTGGCAAAGTCATAGCCGGAGGTAGTCTCGCAGGCGCGGTTGAAGCGAACGATGCGGCCGGCTGGATCGAAGACCGCGACCAGCGCGCCCACGGTATCGAGGACAGCCGACACGAAGTTTCGTTCGACGGTAAGAGCAGACTCGACGCGCTGGCGGGAGCGGGCCGCACGATCCATCTGGTGAATGCGGCCGTTGAGTTCGAGTCGGTTGATGACCTGGCGGCTAAGAACGCTGAGCGCCGACGATTGCGCTGGGGTAAGAACGCGAACAGGACTGTCGAGCACCAGCAGCGCACCGATGCTGATGCCGCCGGGCGTCGTCAGAGGAGCGCCGGCATAAAAGCGGTAGGTGCGGCCGTCGAGAAGAATGCCGTCGGGAGCATAGTCGGCATTGTTACGCGTGTCGGAGATCTCGTAGACGGTGTCGCCAAGAATCGTGGTCTCACATGGCAGGCTGCCTAGCGAAAGTTCGAGCGACTCCATCCCAAAACGCGAGCGTATCCAGATGCGGTCCGCGCCGATAAAAGAGACTGCGGCGATGGGGGTGTCGCAAATCTGCGCAGCCAGCTGCGTGAGGTCGTCGAGGACGGGATCAGGCGCAGAATTGAGCACCTCATATTGGTTGAGGGCTTCGATACGCAGAGCTTCGTCTTTGACCAGGAGAGCGTTCATTTCAACTTGTTCAATCGTAGGATATGTGCAAATGCTTGCGCACTCCTACTTTTGTTGCAGCAATGATTTACGGCTTTGGCAGAACACAGCACTCCCCACTTCCCGGGGGCTCATCGGCGCTGGCGTCGAGGGCTACTTTCCACGTCCCATCGGGCAGCTTTTTCCAAACGGTGAAGTAGCGGCCCGCGATGACGACGGGTCCGCCGTTCTTATCTTTTGACCGGCCCTCATAGTGTCCCCAGGTGAAGCCCATGTCATTCGAGGGCCCCATCTGCGCCCCTTGCGGCGTCCATGTCAGTTGATAGGTTTTAGGGTCCCACTGCGCCTGCGCGGCGATAGCGGTGCGGCCGAGAACGGCCGGCTTCCCATTGTTTAGGGTAACGGCGTCATCGGCGAACCAGGCGCCGAAGGCCTTGCCTCCTCCGGTCTCGACAGCCTTCGCGAAGCGCCCTTCCAACTCCAACAGGAGGAGAGCGCCGGGAGTCAGAGTCGGCTGCGTGAGCGGGCTGGAGATTGTACTGGAGGCTTGAGCGAGAGCGTCATAACCGGGCGCGATGACGAGGGTCCCCGAGCTGGTCTGGGCAACCAGAGGACAGGTAACTAAAACGCTAAAACACAGACGAAAAATTGAAGGACAAGCCATGTTCATGATGCTATCAGTGCCCTGAACCAACTGCATGAGCGGGTAGTTTACGTCGAAGACTGATATTCTTCGCACTTGATGCTTAAGACGAATCTCGTACGGGTAATGTTGCTTTTGGCAACGGTTTTGTTTGCGGTGGGAATCGCGTTGGGAACGGTGCACGAGCCGTCCCTGCATATGATGGCGACCGGCTTGCGTTGGGTGGCGATCAGTTTGCTGGCGATCGAGGCATGGAGTCGCCGGTCCCTCACAGTGTGGATATTCCTCGCGATGATCGCCGGGGCCGAACTGGGCTTCGATGCACCTGCCGTCGCCATCAACCTGCGTGTTCTCAGCGACATCTTTCTGCGCCTGATCAAGACGATCGTAGCTCCGCTCATCCTTGCGACGCTGATCACCGGCATCGCCGGCCACGGCGACCTCAAGAGCGTCGGACGTATGGGCATCAAGAGCCTCATCTACTTCGAGGTCGCGACCACCCTGGCTCTTGTCCTCGGCCTCGTCGCCATCAATCTCAGCCACGCCGGAGTCGGGTTGTCCGTGCCCGCATCGGCTCCCTCCGGTGAAAACGTCCCCGCTGTTGCCCCAACCCACTGGCAGGACTCTATCCTGCACGTCTTCCCGGAAAACATCGCCAAGTCCGTGGCAGAAGGGCAGATCCTCCAGGTCGCCGTGTTCGCCATCTTCTTCGGCATCGCACTGGCTTGCCTGAGCCGGGAAAGGCGCGCACCCATGCTGACCTTCTTCTCCAGCCTCAGCGAGGTCATGTTCAAGTTCACCAATATCGTCATGTACTTCGCCCCCATCGGCGTCGGCGCAGCGATGGCCTTCACCGTCGGGCAGATGGGCATCGGCATTCTCCTGAACCTGGGCAAGCTACTGCTGACGTTGTATGTCGCATTGATTGCTTTTACCTTGCTGGTGCTCCTGCCCTCCGCGCTGATTTTCCGTGTGCCGCTGCGCCGCTTCCTCTCCGCAGTCACCGAACCAACCACTATTGCCTTCGCCACGTCCTCCAGCGAAGCCGCGCTTCCCCGCGCCATGGAGGCTATGGAGGCGCTTGGAGTGCCACGCCGCATCGTTGCCTTCGTGATCCCCGCCGGTTACAGCTTCAACTCCACCGGCTCCACCCTCTACCTCGCCGTTGCCAGCATCTTTGTCGCCCAGGCCGCCGGTATTCATCTCTCACTCGGCGAACAGGTCCTGATGTTATTCACGCTGATGCTGACCACCAAGGGCTTCGCCGGCGTTCCCCGATCGGCGCTGGTCCTGCTCTTTGCCACCGCGGCGACCTTCCATCTCCCGACCGAGCCTATCTTCGTCGTCCTCGGCATCGACGCCGTGGCCGACATGGGGCGCACCGCGATCAACGTCGCCGGCAACTGCCTGGCCAGCGTCATCGTAGCGAAGTGGGAGGGAGTGTTTGAGGAGGAGGCCGCCTCACCGGTCGTGCTGCAGGGCATGGCGGATTAGCCGCGAACCAAAAACAGCCTCCAACAAAGAAAAAAAACAGATGCCAGCGCACCTGCCCTTACGTACGTGCTTGTCTCGTCAGCTACATCGCCGGCGGGTGATGCGGGTCGATCTGGTCTGTATCGGCCTTCTTGGGGGTGGATTTCGCTGCGCCGTTTGGGTTGACCGAATCGCGCAATTCTTTCGACGGCTTGAAAAACGGAACGCGCTTGGCCGGAACGTCGACCTTGGCCCCGGTCTTCGGATTGCGTCCTGTTCGGGCATTGCGTTGTCGGGTCCGGAAGCTTCCGAAGCCGCGAATCTCGATCTTGTCCCCGGACTTTAGGGCTCCGATGACAGCGTCGAACAGTGTATCGACGATAACCTCTCCGTCCCGACGGGTGAGGTCGCCAATGGCGGTGACTTGGTCTACGAGGTCGGCTTTAGTCATGGTATGGGTTCCTTTCGTACTAGGGAGGGCTGATCGGGCCGCGCGTCCGAAATCCGTTCTTCTCGTTGATTATAGACGGGATGACTACGCAAAGGTTGCGTACGGAGCCGAAGTTATAGAAGAAATCAACATTTAATCAATGAGATGCACAAACGGGGGAAATGGTCGTGCAGGACGAAGCGATCCCTTTTTTTTGCAACGTCTAAGTGGTCTGGTACTGGTTTGGCATTGCAAATGCCTCGGTAAACGCTGAAGGACCGCGCCTTACTTCCACATGAAGTAAAAACCGGGTGCATGATTCAGCAGCTGGCTTGGATTGGGGAACAGGTCTTCGCTGTCGTCGCTAAGCAGCGCCAGCAGTCCGCGCTTCGCCTTTGCCGGGCGAACCACACTTGGTTCTCCCGAGATTCCCACATCCTTGGCCGTCTCCAGCAACGCGACGCGGTAGCCGCCTACCTTGTCGATCAGGCCCAGCGGAAGCGATTGCTGGCCCGTCCACACCTGGCCCGTTGCCAGCGGTTTGATCTTGTCATCGGAACTGTGCCGCCCGGTAGCCACGTCATGGACGAACTGCGTATACATGTTGTCGACCAACGACTGAAAGTATGCTTCCTCCTTTGGTGTCAGGTCGCGGCTTGGATCGCCTGCATCCTTCAGTTCGCCTGCATGAATGACCACGTTCTTCAGCTTGGCCCAGCGCATCAGGTCACCGTAGTTGGTCCACTCCATAATTACGCCGATCGAGCCCACGACCGACGCGTCGTTCGCATAGATCTTGTCGCACCCGCTCGCGATGTAATACGCGCCCGAGGCCCCGACCGACTCGATCGAGGCGATGATCTTCTTGTGCTTCTCCTGTCGCACGCGAAGCACCTCGTGGTAGATCTCCTGCGAGGCTGCCGCACCTCCGCCGGGCGAGTTGATGTGAAGAATAATGGCCTTCACGGACGAGTCGTCGCCATACTTTCGCAGTTGTGTGTCCACCGCGTCCGGCGAAAGAATGACACCCGTGATGTCGATCACCGCAATGCTATCCGAGCCCAGGCCGAGGCCCTTGGAGTCGCCTCCGATCGAGCGCATCGTACCCCACACCATCAACGTAATCAGCAGACACACCGCTGCCAGCGAGCCGGCAATGATGCCGATGTAGAACCACGCCGATCGGCGGCGAGGCGGCAGCACGCCATAGCCGGGAGGCGCGGAATACGGCGAAGCATAGGGCGGAAATTGGCCATAGGGGCGGCTAACAGGCGGCGGTGGCGGTGGCGGTGTTGCGTAGTCTTCCGGCATGGAGTGAAGTTTAGCAGGGACGCCTTTGTCGCGCTGGTACGAAACTCGCCGAGACCAGCCACGCCCAGGGACTCTCAGTAGAGTTCCGGCGATAAAATAGAGACTAAAACAGTCCCTCATGCGTCAAATATTGCAGTATGATGAACGGCGACGCTCTTTCCCCCGGCATCGCACGCGATCGGAAGCTTTGAAGGAAAGAGTTGTCGACCACAATGGCCCATCCGCAGTTAAGTATCGTAATTCCCGCCTACAACGAGAGCTCTCGCATCGAGCACGCGCTGGATCGCGTGTTCTCCTGCATTGCCGAGCAGGGATGGGACGCCGAAGTGCTGGTCGTCGACGACGGTTCGAAGGATGACACCGCGGCCATCGTACAGCGCTGGATGGCAAAACATCCGCGACTGCATCTGGTGCAGAATCCGGGAAATAAGGGCAAAGGGTACTCGGTGCGCAACGGCCTGCTGCAGGCCGCAGGCGACATCGTCATGTTTACCGATGCCGACCTCTCGGCCCCCATGGAAGAGGCACAACGCCTCCTCGAGGCCATCGCCGACGGCGCAGACGTAGCCATCGGCTCGCGCTGGATGGATCGCACGCGGCAGACCATTCATCAGCCCCTCTACCGCCAATTCTTTGGCCGCTGCTTCAACTGGGTCACCCGGACCATCATGGGCCTGCCCTACAAAGACACGCAGTGCGGTTTCAAGGCCTTCAAACGCTCCGCCGCCCAGATCATCTTCCGGCTGCAGACCATCGAGCGCTGGGGCTTCGATCCTGAGATCCTCTTCATCGCCCGCAAGCTGAAGTACGTCATCCGCGAAGTCCCCGTGACCTGGGGCCACGACGAACGTAGCCGCATGAGCTACCTGAAAGACGGCATGAAGATGCTCGAAGATATGGCGCGCATTCGTGCAAACTTTATGGCCGGCCGCTACGACAAGGCCATCGCCGCCCTGAAAGATACCAGCACCATGGTGACGCCGCAGGTTCAGCAGGTCGTCAAGGCCGGCGCCAAAGCCCGATAACCAAGTACCTTTTAAAGTCCAAACAAAGGCCAGGGCATAAGCCTTGGTGTCTTCGATGCTTATCTGTAGCTTTCATGGTTTGCGGTTGACGATGGCCACCCGAAACGGCGGTTTGTTCGCCTCAGCGGGGTCCTGCGTGAATGTCTCGGAAGTCTTCGCCGCATCGTAGCCTCGCCACAACCAGATCATCTCGTCGGCAAACTCCGCGCCTCCCTCGCCGGCCGAATGCGGCCCCACGCCAAACGAGAACTGGAAGTCATAACTCTTCAATTTCAGGGCATTGGCCATGCGGATGTTCGCCATCGGCCACGACCCGTACTTTGGATTTTCCTGATCGTTGCTGCCGTCCTGCAGCCATACGCGCAGGTTGCGATGGTCCTCACGCAGGATCTTGTCCGGATAATCCTGGCCACCGTCTGGAACTGCCGGGTCTTCGTGCCACTGGATCGAGGTGAACGAGCCGATCCACGAGATCACGCGGCTGAAATCTTGCGGCCTCTGCCACGCGACGTTGAAAGAACAGATGCCGCCCGAACTCATACCGGTGATGGCGTGCGAGTAGGCATCGGTACGCAGGTTGTACTGTTTGGCCACTGTGGGCAGTAGCTCGTCGTGGAGAAAGCGCGCGTAGCGGTCCGAGACGGTGTCGTATTCGGTGGAGCGCATGGAATCCTTCAACGTACGCGACCACTTCTTGCCGTAGGCTTCAACGAAGTTATAGGTTGGCGTGCCAGGCGAGTCAGAGATATCGCCCGGATTGGTGAAGACGCCGACCATAACCGGAATCTTTCCTTCAGCGATCAGATTGTCGAGAACGTTCAGAGCGGGGTGATTGCCCTTGCGGTCAAGATAGCCTTCCCCGTCCTGAAAGACTATGACGGCGGCGGGCTTCTTCGGATCGTACTGCGCGGGCACATAGATCCAGTAGTCGCTGACCATCCCGTCGTAGATCTGGCTCTTCAGCGTGAGCCTCTCCGACAGCTTTCCCGTTGGAACACCCGGGCGTTGCAGAGCGTCGCCGGTAAGAGGTGGAGGCGGGGGCGCGGGACCCGAGTTAGGTCCGCCGGGCTGCTGTACCGGTTTAGTCGCAGGTTGTTGCGAGACGATCTGCAACGACATCGCAAGCAGCGCTGGAAGCAAAACACTATACGTTCGCAAGGGTCTTCTCCGTTGTGAGCTTGATCTGTACTTCGGCCTTCTCTGCTAAGAACTGCCGAAGTTTTTTCTTAATCTTCGCATCAGTGGCAGCATACAACGGAATGATGCATGAAGTTCTCTTGCCCTCTACTTCCCATCCCCCTTTTGTTGCCATCCACAAAGACCGTCATTTCGGCCGAAGCAGCTCACTCCTTTGTGAGCTGCGCAGTGGAGAAATCCGCTTCTCGACCTCTACCTATCCACTTAGCCTGCTCTCCGCTCACAAAAATCAGTTACCCCCATCCAATGAAAAGGGGGAACAAGCATTGACCATCAAAGTCAGACAGGCACACCCTTCCGATAAAGAAAAACTCGCAAAGATGCAGGAGCAGTTGTGGCCCGAGGCTTCGCTCGAAGAGCATCGCAAGGAACTCGACTCAATCCTCCCCTCCCGCTTGAACGGCACTCTGCCGATGGCGGTCCTCGTATCGCAAGGAGAAGAAGGAGGATTAACCGGATTCATCGAAGTCGGACTACGCTCCCACGCCGACGGCTGCGACCCTGCGCGTCCAGTCGGCTTCGTCGAAGGCTGGTTTGTCCACGAAGCACGCCGGAAGCAGGGAATCGGCAGCGCGTTGATGCGTTCCGCCGAAGCCTGGGCCAGAAATCAGGGCCGCCTCGAGATGGCATCCGACACCTGGATCGACGACGAAACATCCTTACGCACCCATCAGGCGGTCGGCTTCGAAGTAGCCGACCGCTGCGTACACGTCCGCAAGCTGCTGTAAGAAGACATGGGCATTTGGTTTGGCTTCTTTTCTGCCGGGGAATGGAAAAACTGTTAGTTGTGCAGGTGTCCAGCCGTGTCTGGCGCGGGTACAATTCTCGGCACTTGGATTATGTCACCCGAGCGATGTCGCATCAAAATTCCGCAATCGGCAGGGGGAAACGATGACAAGTACGTTTGAACTCAAGAAAGCGAAAGACGGCCAGTTCTATTTCCATCTCAAGGCCAGCAACGGCCAGATCATTCTGGCCAGCGAAATGTACAAGGAGAAGACCTCTGCCGAAAACGGCATTGCTTCGGTCAAGATAAACGCTGCCGCCGACGGCAATTACGAGCGCAAGGACACGAAGAGCGGTCAGTTTATGTTCAACCTGAAGGCCGCCAATCATCAGATCATCGGTACCAGCGAGACGTATAAATCCACCGACTCGCGCGACGAAGGCATTGCCTCCGTCAAAACCAACGCGCCTTCCGCTGCCGTGAAGGACGAGACAGCGTAGCGGGACCTCACTACATTCCACCCGTCCGACGACGGGTGGCGGTGCCCGCGAACTGTATCTCATGTGCGATGACCTGAAAGCCGAAGATAGCCTCCTTGGCAAAGAAGGACGTCAAGTATTCCGCCGTTTAGGAAGCGCGATGGGGATCCATTACAAAAATGCAGCTTCCCGGTGGCGGCGAGGTGGGCCTTTTATCAGCCGATGCATCCTACGGCGTTAGACCTGGTTTCGAAATGAAGTGATCTCTGGGCGAACTCCTCGCTCATCATGCCGTCAGCATGAAACAATACCCCTTGTGCGCCATCCAGGCGGTGTCAGGGGTATTACGGTTTGCTTCGATCTGCTTTTATTGCTCTCTCTCAAAACAAATCCATGCGTTCCTTCTCGGAGCGCTCCAGCCTGGGCCGCAAGCTGTCCGGCCGCTTCGTCGCCGGCATGTCTGTGGACGATGTCCTCGCCGCGTGCGAACGGGTGAATCGCGAGGGCATTGCAGCCACTCTCGACTCGCTCGGTGAGAGTGTTACTACCGAAGTTGAGGCGCAAAAATCCGCCGGCATCTATCACCAGCTCCTCGACGCCATCGAGGCGCGCACCCTGACCGCCAATGTCAGTGTAAAACTCTCGCAAGTAGGTATGGATTTCGACCCCGCCTTGGCGGAACGCATCGTCGGCGAGATGGTCGAACACGCCGCCCGGGCAAAATCCTTTGTTCGAATCGACATGGAGGGTTCGCCCTACACTGAGGCGACCATCGCGATGACGGAACGCCTGCACGCAAAATTTCACGGCAGCGTCGGCACCGTGCTCCAGGCGTATCTGTTCCGCACTGCCAGCGACACCGAGCGGCTATTAGGGCAGGGAATCCGGATTCGCCTCTGCAAGGGAGCCTACAAAGAGGGCCCCGACGTTGCCTTCCCCTCCAAGGCCGACGTCGACGCCAACTACGTTACCCTGATGAAGCGCATGGTCACCTACACCAAGGCGGCCACGGACAAGGGCGTCTTCTGTGGCATTGCCACTCACGACGAGGCCATCGTTGATCAGATGCGCGCCTTTGTCAACGATAACAAGATCGATAAGCACGCCTTTGAGTTTCAGATGCTCTACGGCGTGCGCCGCGACCTCCAGCGTCGCCTCGCCGCCGAGGGCTACGGCGTCCGCGTCTACATCCCCTTCGGCCCCGAGTGGTACCCCTACTTCATGCGCCGCCTCGCCGAGCGCCCCGCCAACGTCCTCTTCCTCGCCAAAAACTTCTTCAAAAACTAGAACCCAATCCCCAACCGGGAAAGCGTCATCAACTCGGAAAGCGTCATCAACCAGGAAGCGTCATTTCGACTGGAGCCGCTCACGCTTTTGTGAGCGGCGGAGTGGAGAAATCCCCGCATTTCGCCGTTGCATTTGTCGTTGCAATTGCCGTCGCATGTGTCGTTGCCGTCATCCTGAGCGTAGCGAAGGATCCCGACGGGGTTCGTACAGCCACAACATTCCAACCTTTCTCCCTCCAAATTTCGCCGTTTCCAACCGCGCGGCGAACCACAGAAAATAAAGTTGAAAAAAGTGGCATTTTTTTCGCCTCCAAAAGGTGACGTCTAAGCACCACGTTTCACCACGCATTCACCACGTTCTTACCATCAAAAAACCACGTTCAAACACCCACTTTTTCCAACCCCCCCCTGAAAAACACCAGCAAAAATGCGAAAATCCCACGCCGTCACCAGCGCGGGATTTTTTTCAAAAATTCTTTAAAAATGAAGC
>DATMPD010000134.1:0-4563 GCA_035567955.1 Edaphobacter sp. | reverse complement strand
GCCGAGGCGAGCCTTGATCTCGTCAACGGAGTCGTTGAGCGATTGGATCTGGCCTGAGACCTGATCGACTTTCGTGCCCTGGGCCTCCTGTTGGGTCTGAAGCTGACGATGAAGGGCGTCGACGGTGACCGCCATCTTATTAATGGAGTCGGCGCTCTGCTGGATGAGGTCTTTCATGACGCCCATGCGCTCGTCGTTGGATTGCTGAAGGCGGGCGACTGCGTCCTGAAGCTGCTGGATCTGAGTCTGCAGCTGCACCATGTCCTTGTTGACGGCGAAGGCGGGAGAGCCGCAGAAGAAAGCGGCGGCGAGGAGGACGGCACAGGCGGGGCGAACAGACTTAATGATGAGACTGGAGCGGCTGGGAGTATAGGGATGAGGAATCATGGGCGGAGTACGCTCGGCTTTCTGTCTTCCTGTCAGCCCTCGCGCGATTGGATGCGAGAGGGCTGAGCTGAAGTGGAGTTCGAGAGTTAGCGATCGAGTGAGAATTGGGCCCGCCGGTTCTGCTGCCAGCAACTCTCGGTTTCATCGGTGCAGAACTGCTTTTCCTTGCCGTAGCTGATCACCCGCAGCCGGTTTGCGGACACGCCTGCTGAAACCAGTGCTGCGCGAGCGGAGTTGGCGCGGTTTTCGCCGAGCGCAAGGTTGTACTCGGCAGATCCGCGGTCATCGCAGTAACCGCCGATGATGACCTTGATGGACGGGTGAGCTGCGAGATAGGAAGCGGCCTGGGTCACCGAGGTTGTGGCATCGGGACGGAGATCGAAGCTGTCGTAGTCGAAGAAGATGTCCTGGACGTTCTGATGGAAGGCGGCTTCGCTGCCCATATCGGCGGCGACGGTAGGCGGTGCGGTGGGAGCAACAGGCACTCGGACAGTGACACGAACATTGGCTTCGGCAACGCCGCCGTCTCCTTTCGCAGTGAGATGGAAGTTGGTGGAGTTGGCGGGCGAGACGGTCTGGGTCCCGTTGAGGTTGACATCGCCGATACCGTCGATGGTGACGGCGCTGGCGTTCTGGCTGCGCCAGTTGAGAACGACGGATTGGCCTTGATCGATCGCGCCGGGTTCGGCGGTGATGGTGGCGGTGGGAGCAGGGGCAGCAGCTGGGGTTGGACCGAGAGCGCTGGGATTTACGCCGCTAGCCTTTTTGTGGCATCCCGTGACCGCGACGAGCGCGACGAGGGTAGCGGCCATAACCAGGGTCTTGCTGATTCTGTTTTGTCTTGCACTCATCGGATATCTCCTACCATCGTTAGTATTTCAAAAAATCAAGTTGCCTGCGAAACGGTCCTCGCAGGGAAGAACAACTTACTTCCAGCTCCAGTTGGGCATATCGGCGCCGGGATCGGTCAATGCGCGTTTCTGCGTTCCGTCGGCCAGCATGGTCATGATCTTCATGTGGCTGGCTTTGCCGTCGGCGGTGTTGGCGTAGACGATATGACGGCCGTCGGGCGACCAGGAGGGGAAGTCGCAGCGGCCGCCGTCATGGGTAAGCTGAATCCAGCGTTTGCTGGCGATCTCCATGATGTAGATGTCCTGGCCGCCGGGTGCGCCGGGTCCGTACTTACGGTCCCAGGCGAAGGCGAGAAACTGTCCGTTGGGAGACCAGGAGACCGATGTGGCGTAGCCGCCGTCGGTCATGCGCTGGATGGCGGAGCCATCGGTATCCATGATGTAGAGCTGCGGCAGACCAGTGCGTCCGCTGATCCAGGCGATCTGCGAGCCGGTGCGCGGATTGAAGACAGGCGAGACATCGGGACCGCGGAAGCTGGTAATGCGGCGGGCGAGCGCACCGTTGGCGTCGGAGACCCAGATCTCGGGGTCGCCGGAGCGGGAGGAGGAGTAGGCGATGTCTTTCCCGTTTGGAGCCCAGGCTGGCGTGATGTTTGTTCCGCCAACACCGGGGAAGTTGACCATGCGGTTGAGAACGAGCGAGAACATACGAATCTGGAAGCCGTCGCGACCCAGCGAGGCGAAGGCGAGGCGGCTGCTGTCGGGCGAGATGCGCGGAGAGAGCGAGACGGTGCCGAGGTGAGTAAGGGGGCGCTGGTTGGCCCCGTCGTAGTCCATCTCCCAGATCTCTTTGTCGGCGCCTGTGATCTTGACGTAGTAGATTTTGGACTCGGCGATGCCCTGACTGCCGCCGCTGAGCCGGAAGATGATCTCGTCCGCGAAACGATGGGCGATCTGGCGGGCGGAGTCGTCGCTGGCCTCTTCGTTGTACTGTTTGGCGAGCACCTGCGGGTACTGGAGGTTTTTTGCGTCGAAGAGAAAGCCGTTGCAGATGATCTTGCCGGCCTGGACGCCGAAGTTGCCAAAGGCCACCATGGCGGCCGAGGTCGGCGCCGCCGCCCAATCCTGCACCTTGATCTCGGGGGGGGTGCCGGGGATGGATTGTGGCAGGAGGCTCTTGGAGACGATGTCGAAGATGCCGGCGTTCGCGAGATCGGCGAAGAGAGTTGTGTCGAAGGTGTGCTTCAGGCCGTCGGTTTGCGGATCGGATGAGGCGGGTTTAAAGTCGGCGACGGCGATGCGGATGTTGGTCACGCCGCTGGAGGTCTCGGTCTTGAAGGTATCCTGCGCTCGCATGACAGAGCTGCAAGCGAAAAAGAAGAGCAAGGCCGCGAGCCAACGAAACTGGGCGTGCCGATTGGGGGACGTTCGTTCGTGACTAAGCATTCTGTCCTATGTTAGACGCAAAGTTGGCGCGTGCGGGAACTTGAACACAGAGTGGGGTGGTAATCAAAGGAATACTCCAAAAAATAAAGTGAAGAACTAGTGTTATTGCGGGTGGAGATGAAAGGTGTATTCGACCGTGATGTGGTCGCCCTGGGGCAGGGGACCGAAGCCGTCGACACGCTGCACGGCACGAAGGGCGGAGAGGTCGAGCGAAGGTGATCCGCTTCGTGTCTCCACGCGGGCGTTGGAGGGAACGCCTTCGCGGTTGATGTCGAAGATGATGGTTGTGCTCTTGCCGAGCGAGGCGATGGGATCGGCCTCTGCCGTGTACCAGTTCTGCGCGACTTTTTTATTCACGATATCCACGTAGTAGGCAAAGCGGGCCCCGAAGGTGCGGTCTTCCACGGAGACACTGGCAGTGCCATTCTTGACCTCCGTTGTAGCCTGGGCGATGCGAATGCCGGCAGTCTCTCCGGTGACGGCCTTGGTGGGCGGAGGGGTGACGGGCTGAATGTGTTTGGGCGGAGTTGGGGTGGGCTTTTCCGCTGTCTTAATCGGCTTCGTAATCTTTTCGGGAATAGCGATTTCATTTGGGCTTGGCGGCGGTTCGGTTCTTTCTTTCGTGACAACCGGGGCGGGGCTTGGCGCCTCTGACGTCAGGACGCCGGTGTCGAGGGTGCGCTGCGTAGGGGGTAGAGGGATCGACGAAACCATGGTGGCCTGGATGGCGCCGACGTTCGAGGCACTCTCTCCCCATGTGATGCCGCGATGATGGAAGAACAACGCCCAGCCGACGATGGCTGCAGCGACCAGACCGTGGAGGACGATGGAGCCGGCGAAGTTGGCGCCAAGCCTGTCGCTGCCAACGTAGTCTTCATGGCCGAGTTGAAGGTTAGCTGCTATGGCACTCTCACTTTTCGAGCGGCTGCGTGACGATGCTGATGTTGGTGATGCCGCCCCGCTTGACGGCGTCCATGACCGAGGCAAAGGCGCCGAAGGGCACGCGCTCGTCGGCCCTGAGGTAGATGATGCGTTTGGCGTCAGGTTTACCGGGGGTTTTCAGTAGAGACGGAAGCTCGTTGACGTTGACTGGCTTGTCCTGCAGGAAGACGTTCTGTTCACGGTCGATGGTGACGACCATGCGCTCTTCGGTGAGCTGATTGACGGTGCGTGTCTTGGGGATCGCCACCTCGACGCCGGATTGCAGCACGGGCGCGGTGAGCATGAAGATGAGCAGAAGCACGAGAACCACATCAACGAGCGGCGTGATGTTGATCTCGGCGAGCGCGGTCTGGGTGTGTCCTTTGGAAGAGAAGGCCATGGCTAGAAGGTCCTCCGTCTGATCTCTTCGGTGTGCTGGGGAGCGGGTGGTGTGATCATGGCTGCGTTTTCGATAGCGTTGAGGAGCTCGCGGCCGAAGTCGTCCATGCGGGCCGCGAACTCGCGGAGCCGGGCGGTGAGCTGGTTGTAGCCGACGACAGCCGGGATGGCGACGACGAGGCCGGCAGCGGTGGTGATGAGGGCCTCGGAGATGCCGGGGGCGACGGCGCGAAGGGTCGCTGCGCCTGCAGTGCCGAGGCCGTGAAAGGCGTCGATGATGCCCATGACGGTGCCGAAGAGTCCGATGAATGGCGCGATGGCGGCGATGGTGGCGAGCCAGGTCATGCGGCTCTCCATCGCGGTGAGGGCTTCGCTCGCGGCTGTCTGGGCGGCGCGTTCGAGCGCGACTGGATTGCGAGGCATGCCGCGTCCGCCATTCTGGCGCTGGTACTCGTCGTGGATCTCGCTGAAGACAGCGACCAGCGGGCTGGGCCTGAACTGCTCGGCTACGGCGGCGATTTCGCTGAGCCGCGTCGATTTGCGAAAGGCGCGAACGAAG
>DATMPD010000133.1:0-26950 GCA_035567955.1 Edaphobacter sp. | reverse complement strand
GCGGAGGCTCACCTTACAGGAGAGATTGCGGTGTGCGCAGGCAGTTGCGGCCCGGGCAATCTTCACCTCATCAATGGCCTCTTCGATTGCCATCGGAATCGTGTTCCGGTTCTTGCGATTGCAGCACAGATTCCAAGTCATGAGATCGGAAGCGGTTACTTTCAGGAGACCCATCCTGAACATCTGTTCAAAGACTGCAGCTATTATTGCGAACTGGTTTCTCAACCGGAGCAGATGCCGAGAGTTTTGGGCATCGCCATGCGTACCGCCCTGACTAGGCGAGGCGTTGCCGTCGTTGTCATTCCCGGGGATGTGGCGCTGCGCGAATGTTCCGCACCGGCGCTTTCGCTCGGCATCGAGAATTCAGCCTCATTGCTCTTTCCATCGGACGACGAACTTCGCAATGCCGCCGAGATTCTTAACCACGCGCGCAAGGTCACCATTCTTGGCGGAGCGGGCTGCGAGGGCGCTCACGCCGAGCTGATCACAGTGGCCGAGCGATTGAAGGCGCCGATTGTCCATGCCCTGCGGGGCAAGGAATTTATCGAGTATGACAATCCTTTTGACGTGGGGATGACAGGACTGCTTGGCTTTTCTTCCGGCTATCACGCCATGATGAACTGCGATGCTCTGCTCATGTTGGGAACGGACTTCCCTTATCAGCAGTTCTATCCCACGAGCGCCAAGATCATTCAGGTGGATCGACTCGGCGAACAGATTGGACGTCGCACTCCGGTCGATCTTGGCTTGATTGGAAATGTGAAGGACACGCTGGAGAGGCTGACTCCGCTGATCGAGAACAAAACCGACCGCACCTATCTCGATACATGCCTCAGCCACTATAAAAGTGCGCGCCAAAGTCTTGACGATCTCGCCGTCGGTGAGCCGGGTCGAACGCCGATTCATCCGCAATATGTCGCGAAGGTCCTGGATGAGCTGGCGGCCGAAGATGCAGTTTTTACCTGCGACGTTGGTACGCCTACGGTCTGGTCTGCGCGCTATCTCCATATGAATGGCAAGCGCAGGTTGCTCGGCTCCTTTACTCATGGCTCTATGGCGAATGCTCTACCCCAAGCCATCGGCGTCCAGGCCAGCCATCCCGGGAGGCAGGTCATCACTCTCTCCGGCGATGGTGGGTTGGCGATGCTGCTCGGCGACCTGCTGACGCTCCGCCAGCTCAAACTGCCTGTAAAGCTGGTGGTTTTCAATAACAGTTCTCTCGCCTTCGTAGAACTGGAGATGAAAGCAGCCGGACTGGTCGACTATGGTACGGACCTGGTCAATCCGAACTTTGCGAAACTGGCCGAGTCCGCTGATATCTTTGGCGTTCGCGTGGAAAAACCGGAAGAGCTGCGCCCGGCTCTGACCGAAGCGCTGGCGCACAATGGCCCTGCCCTGGTTGAGGTGCTGGTGAATCGACAGGAGCTATCGATGCCGCCGACCATCAGTCTTGAACAAGCCCTGGGCTTCAGCCTCTACATGATTCGCGCTGTACTGAGCGGGCGCGGCGACGAAGTGATCGACCTTGCCAAGACCAACCTCATGCGCTGACGAATCCATAGCGGATATTCGACGGAGGGAAAGGGAAAGAGACCGGGCCCGGTCACTGCCTACCCGGCAGGACAACAGCGAGTCCGTCTGTCAAGCTCGTGTTCCCCCACCGGAGGCTCCTGGGAGAGTAGGGAATTGATCCTTTACCGCGAGCAGAAACACGCCAACAATCGGCGGATTCACTATGGATTCAAAGCGTTGTAAATTCAAAGGTTCCCCGACTGGCGTACCGTTGGTCACAATTCATCACTTAGCACTTGACGCCAATCCATCCTCGTTCTACTCTTTGCGCATATTCGACGCATTGGCACATCTCGCCAACCCGCTCGCAGTCACAAAGCGCACTCTCTGCGCTGCAACCAAACCCTGGTCCCATCTCATCCAATCTCCCGAGTCGTACGGCAGAGCATTTAACCCAGCTTCCCCTGACGGAGGTCAGCACACTACTTGATCAAAAAATCCCTGGAAATCACACCTGGCATTGAGCCCCTGTACGGGACCCACGACGAAAATCTACGGCTCCTCGAAGACAAACTCAACGTCACGATCGATCTCCGGTCCGACGCTATTCAGGTTACCGGCGAACCCAGCAACATCGCCCGTGTCGAGCAGGTCTTCACCGACTTCGACACCCTCCGAAAGCTCGGCGTCAATCTTCACAACGGCGAACTCAACGGCATGCTCAAGCTCGTCGTCGCCGACCCCGCCATCACCCTCAAATCTCTAGTCGACACTGGCCGCCAGCGCTCCGCCGGGGTCAAGCGCATGGTTCAGCCCCGCTCGCCCAACCAGCGCAAGTACGTCGAAGCCATCGAACAGTGCGACATGACCTTCGGCCTCGGCCCCGCCGGTACCGGCAAGACCTACCTCGCCGTCGCCATGGCAGTCTCCGCGCTTATGGCCAAAAAAGTCAGCCGCATCATCCTCGTCCGTCCCGCAGTCGAAGCTGGCGAACGCCTAGGCTTTCTCCCCGGCAGCTTGCAGGAAAAAGTCGACCCGTACCTCCGCCCCCTCTACGACGCCCTCTACGACCTGCTCGATCCCGTCAAGGTCGACAAGATGCTCGAATCCAACGTCATCGAGGTCGCCCCCCTCGCCTTCATGCGCGGCCGAACCCTCAACGACGCCTTCATCATCATGGACGAAGCCCAGAACACCACGATGGAACAGATGAAGATGTTCGTCACCCGTCTCGGCGCCAACTCCAAGGCCGTCATCACCGGCGACCTCACCCAGACCGACCTGCCCAACCCCAAAAAATCCGGCCTGCTTGAAGCCCTCCACGTCCTCGACGGCGTAGAAGGCATTCGCTTCTGCCACTTCGAAGACGTCGACGTCGTCCGCCATCACCTCGTCCAGCGCATCGTCCGTGCCTACGACAGCTACGGCAAAGCCCAGCAGCAACTCCCCCTCGCCCTCAACGACACCACGCTGCCCGACCCAAACCTTCCCGCACCAATACAGTCAATCCCCAAGACGCAATGAGCTTTTGCTTCTCTGGATTAGCGTAGGGCTTTAGCCCTACGAATAGAAACTCTCTAGCCCGGGGCTTTAGCCCCGGGCTTTTTCTTTCCCAGGCATAAAAGTTAAGAAGAGCAGATAGAACGTGTTCTAAGCTCAAGGCGTGCCGATTTTATCCTCCAACCCCACGGAGTTAAGCTCATCCCCTCCCATTTGGGGTTGCGCTGCTCTTGCAGCGGAGATACTCCATTTCATTTTGTTCTCGATATGTGGTCCGATCGTATTCGGAGCAGATAAAGGCTCGCACCCAATTGCGGCTAGGATATTTCTGTTCGCGTGGCTGTTGGGATTTGCCGGTGGGGCCTTTGCTATCGCTGGTCTTTTCAAGGACGAAAGCAAATGGGTGAGTGTCCTGGCTCTCATCCTTTTTCCGTTCTCAATTCTCGTTCTCGTTTGACCGAGAATCCGCCGAACATATCTGCTGTCGTCAGAAGCAGGGCAGGGTACATTAGAGAAAATCCAAATCCTCGCCTCGCCCCGGAGACGCCCGCATGCCGATGTCCCTCCGCACCGCCCTGGTCTTTCTCCTTCCCATCCCCACAATCGCCCAGCCCACCTCCGCCGACCGCACCCAGATCCTCAAACTAGTCGACGCCAACGCCGCCCAATACAAACAAGTCTCCAAAGATATCTGGGGCTTCGCCGAACTCGGCTACCACGAGAACAAAAGCTCCACCCTCCTGCAAGACCAACTCAAAAAAGCTGGCTTCTCCCTCCAGGCCGGAGTCGCCGACGAACCCACCGCCTTCATCGCCTCCTATGGCTCCAGCAAGCCCATCATCGCAATTCTGGGTGAGTTCGACGCTCTTCCCGGCCTCTCCCAGCAGGCTGTCGCCACCCGCGAGGCCGTCGTCAGCGGAGCCCCCGGCCACGGCTGCGGACACAATCTCCTCGGCGCCGGCGCCGCTCTCGCCGCCGTCGCCGTCAAGGACTACATCGCCGAACACCACGTCGCCGGCACCCTCCGCTACTACGGCACCCCTGCCGAAGAGGGCGGCTCCGGCAAGGTCTACATGGTTCGCGCCGGCCTCTTCAAAGACGTAGACGTCGTCCTCCAGTGGCACCCTGCCGACCGGAACGCCGTCTCGAACGGAGGCGCCCTCGCCGTCACCTCGGCCCGCTTCACCTTCCACGGCGTCGCCGCCCACGCTGCCATGGCGCCCGACCGCGGCCGCTCCGCCCTCGACGCCGTCATGCTCATGGGCAATGGCGTCGAGTTCCTGCGCGAGCACGTCCCCGCCAACACCCGTATCCACTATGTCATCACCAAAGGCGGCGTCGCCCCTAACGTCGTCCCCGACCTCGCCGAGATGGACCTCATGGCCCGCAATCCCTACAACGAAACCCTCGACGCCATCTGGGCACGCATCGTCAAGATCGCCAACGGCGCCGCCATGATGACAGAAACCACCGTCGAGATTCGCAACATCGGCAGTGACGCCAACATCATCCCCAACGACGCCCTCGCCCCCGTCGCGCAGAAGAACCTCGAACTCGTCGGCGGCTTCAAGCTCGATCCCGCCCAAACCGAGTTCGCCACCAACCTCCAGAAGACCCTCCCCCCGGGAGTCGCACCCAGCCTCGACCAGACCAACGTCATCCTTCCCCTGCACCCCTTCGATCCCAACGCCCCCGCCGCCTCTACCGACGTAGGCGACGTCAGCTGGAACGTCCCCACCATCGGCTTCGCAGCCGCCACCTTCGTTCCCGGCGTCGCCGCACACACCTGGCAGGCCGCCGCCTCCGCCGGTACAAGCATCGGCCAGGACGGCATGGTCATCGCCTCCAAAGCCCTCGCCCTCACCGCCGTCGATCTCTTCCTTACTCCCACGCTCGTAGCTGCCGCTCAAAAAGACTTCCAACACCAGCTCCAGGGCAAAACCTACGAGTCGGCCATTCCCCAAAACCAGAAGCCTCTCATTAACTACCGCGACAACGATTAGCTCGTGCTACCCTGCCGTTCAGAATCCCGAACGTTTAGAATCAAACTACGTCGTCCGGATCTTCTCGCCGGGCCACATCTCCGATGATCACCATCGAACCCCCAAGTACCATCCCAAACCTCGCGCTCTCCCTCTTCTATCTGAAGCGCATCCGGAATCTCGCCCGCTCGCATGCCTCGCATCTCAATCCCGGGATACGCGCATCGTCGACAGCCACAAAACCGGGTGCCCCACATCTCGATTTTGAGATGTGGGCATCGTCCGGAGGACGACCGCCTTTCCTCTGCCGCAAGCGCGCACTTCTCGCCTGCCTCATCCTCCTCACCACACTCCCAGTTGCAATCCACGCCCAATCCCCAGACTGGCAGCTTGTCTGGAGCGACGAGTTCAATGCCCCCAACGGCTCTGCCCCCGACCCGGCAAAGTGGAACATCGTCATCGGCGGCGAGGGCTTCGGCAATAACGAGCTGGAAACCTACACCAACCGCCCCGCCAACGTGCACCAGCAAAACGGCAATTTAGTGATTACCGCACAAAAAGAAGACCTGACCGGCCCCGACGGCATTCCCCACCACTACACCTCCGCCCGCCTCAACACACAAAATCACATCGCACAAAAATACGGACGCTTCGAAGCCCGCATCCAGCTTCCCACCGGCAAAGGCATCTGGCCCGCCTTCTGGCTCCTCGGCGACAACCACGAAACCGCCCCCTGGCCCGATTGCGGCGAGATCGACATCCTCGAAACCATCGGCGCGCCCGACACCATCTACAGCACGCTTCACGGCCCCGGCTACAGCGGCCGCAAAGGCCCCACCACAAAATTCCCGCTCCCTGCCGGTGAATCCGTCAACACCGCCTTTCATGTCTACGCCGTCGAGTGGTCCCCCGACGACATCAAATTTTTCTTCGACGACCGCCTCATCGCCCACCGCACCCCGGCCGACCTCCCGCCCGGCACTCACTGGGTCTACGACCATCCCTTCTATATCCTGTTGAATCTAGCCGTAGGCGGATACTGGCCCGGCATCCCCGACGACACCACCATCTTCCCGCAGCAGATGCTCATCGACTACGTCCGCGTCTACTCCAGAAAACCCGCAACTCCCCAGGCCACCACAAAATCGGGTGCCCCATCCATCGATTCTGATGTATGGGCCTCGTCCGAAGGACGACCGTCTCTAAAGTCCGCAACTCCCACCGCAATAACCTCAAGGCCAACCCGATGATCACCATCGACATGGTGCCACCCTCCGTCGCCCACGGCCTCCAGCCATCCTCCCTTACGCGCTTCATCAACCGCGTCCGCACCATCATCGGCCTCCGCGGCCAGGTCGACATCCTCCTCGCCGACGACCAAACCCTCCGCCACCTCAACAAAACCTTCCGCGGCAAGAACAAACCCACCGACGTCCTCAGCTTCCCCGCGCCCTCTGCATTCGCGGCCAAACACGCAGGCGATCTCGCCATCTCGCTCGAAACCGCCGCCCGCCAGGCCGCCGCCCACGGCCACCCGCTCCCCGACGAGGTCAAAATCCTCCTCCTTCACGGTCTCCTCCACCTCTCCGGCGAAGACCACGAAACCGACAACGGTGAAATGGCCGCCCGCGAAGCCACCCTCCGCCGCGAACTCCGCCTTCCGGCCACCCTGATCGAACGCACCACAACATCTCCATCCAAGAAACCATCAAGCACCACCAAGAAACCATCAAGCACCACAACAAAACCATCACCCCGGCGAATCCCCTCAACAACGCAAAGCAAAAAGCGAGGCCGCAGATGACCGCCACCTATGCCTACGCTCTCGCACTCTTCCTCCTCCTCGCCATCCTCGCCCTGGCCGCCTACGTCGATCGCATCTACTTCGAGATGGGCAAGTTCCTCTCCCGCGAATACCAGGACAACATCGACGCCTGGGAGAGAGTGGTCGAACCCCGCCTCCGCCTCGGCCGCGAATCTATCGCTCTCTCCGCCTCTGTCCTACGCCAACTCACCCTCGTCACCCTCGCGCTGCTCTCCGGCCTCCGCCTCTACACCCAATCCACTCTCGTCCCCTCGCTCGTCCGTACTCCAAGCACCGGAGAGATCGTTCGCGCTGCCTGCGAGCTTATCCTCCTCATCCTGATCTTCGACCGCCTCCTGCCCCAACTCCTCTTCGCCCGCACCCGCGGCCTCTGGATCGTCCGCATTCTGCCCATCCTGCAGGCGTTCTTCTATCTCATCCTGCCCGTCACAATGCTGCTGCAGCTGCTCTTCTCCATCGCCGCGCTGGCAGAGCCCGAAGACACAACCGAAGAAGACCACCCCTCCGAAGCCATGGACGCCCTCCTCGAAGCCGGCGAAGAAGAGGGCATCCTCGAAGAGTCCGATCGCGAGCTCGTCCGCTCTGCCGTCGAGTTCGGCGACAAGGTCGTCCTCGAAGTCATGACCCCGCGCCCCGAGATCTTCGCCGTGCCCGGGAACCTCACCCTCCGCGAGTTCACCGCCCAGATCAACGAACACGCCTTCTCCCGCGTCCCCGTCTACTCCGGCTCACTCGACAACGTCACCGGCATCGCCTTCGCCCACGATCTTCTCAAGGTCCCCGACACCGAAGCCAACACCCGCACCGTCGCCGAGATCCAGCGCCCCGCCGCCTTCGTCCCCGAGACCAAAAAAGTTGCCGAACTCCTCCGCGAGATGCAGCGTGAAAAGCAGCACATGCGCATCGTCATCGACGAGTACGGCAGCGTAGCCGGCCTTGTCACCATCGAAGATCTCCTCGAAGCCATCGTAGGCAACATCGCCGACGAGCACGACGAAACCGAAGCCGACGACGCCCCCATTCGCGAGCCCAACGGCGCCTACGTCGTCTCCGGCGCCTTCGAACTCTCCCGCCTCCGCGATCTCTTCGCCGACCAGTACGAGCCCGCAATCCGGCACCCCTCCGAAATCGAAACCGCCGAACCCCAATCCAGCGAGCCCGGCGAAGCCAGCCACCCCCACCCCGCCGACTCCCCCGAGGAGTACGACCTTCGAAGCATCCGCGCCCGCGACCTACGCGACCGCGACCACGCCTTGCGCAACTTCGATCAAGACAAGACCGACCCTCAAGCCCCCCGCGACACCCGCGACGACCCCACCGCCCTCCGCCTCCCAGAGCACTACGAATCAACCACTCTAGGCGGCCTCGTCTCCGAGATCGCCGGCCACATTCCCCTCCCCGGCGAAGTCGTAGAAGAAGACGGCCTCCGCCTCGAAGTCCTCGCCAGCACCGACCGCCGCATCGACCGCATCCGCGTCAGCCTGACTCAACCCCCCGCCGCCGCCTGACGTGGTGGCCGATCTAACGCCCAATCCGTATCATGGAATCATCCGGCGCAATTGCATCGAAAGTGCGGAGAATTGGTAAAGCAACTTCTACGTCAATTCGTAAAAATCCTATCTGTCGCAGCGGTCTGCATCCTCCCGTCAAGCGCGCAGCCCACGCTGGAGCGCTTCCATCAAACTCACCCCGCCATGGGCACCATCTTCACCATCGATCTCTATGTCGCCGACCAGGCCACCGCAGAGCAGGACATGGATCTGGCCTTCGACGAGATCGACCGCCTCGAAGCTCTGCTCAGCAACTACCGCCCATCCAGTGAGCTCTCCCGCATAAGCCGTGAAGCCGGATCCGCTCCGGTCGTCACCGACCCCGAAACCTTCCATTTCCTCGAGCGATCCCTCTACTGGAGCCGCCTCTCCAATGGCGCATTCGACATCACCGTCGGCCCACTCCTTCGGGCCTGGGGCTTCTTCTTCCATCAGGGCCGCGTCCCGTCGCAGGCCGAGCTCAACGCCGTGCGAAACAAAATCGGCTGGAAGAATATCGCTCTCGACCCGCAAACCCGTACCGTCTCCTTCAGCAACCATCAGCCGATGGAACTCGACCCCGGCAGTATCGGCAAAGGCTTCGCCGTCGACAGCGTCGCGAAACTTCTTCGCCAGCAGCGTGTCACCGCGGCCTTCATCTCAGCGGGCGGAAGCACCCTTTACGCAATCGGAGCTGTCCCTGGCACCGCAGGCTGGCCCGTCGACATTCCCGATCCCCGGCAGCCCGGCAAAGTCGCCGCCACCATCCAGCTCAAAGACACCTCGCTCTCCACCGGAGCCTGCACCGAAAAGTTCTTTATCAAGAATGGTCATCGCTACTGCCACATCTTCGATCCCAGCACCATGCGCCCTGTCGAGGGCATGTTGCAAACCACCGTCATCGATCCCAGCGCCACCGACAGCGATGCGCTCTCCACCGTCGTCTTCGTGCTCGGATCCGATGCATCCCGCCAGTTATTAGCCTCCCTGCCCGGCACGCAGGCACTCATCTTCAACCAACCATCGTCCCCACCCTCCGCTCCATCCTGTGCCGCAATAAACTGGTCAGGCAATCCCTGCGAGGCATCCCCCACCGCTCCAAAAAGGATCCCATCTTCATGATCGACCGCCGCCTGTTCGTCCGTGGTCTCTCCGCTGCCGTTGCCACGGCATCCACTCTCGTCACTGAATCCGCTCTCGCCCAGCAATCGAAAGCCGATGCCGAAGCCGCGCGGCAGATCGCCCGCGCCACCGACAATTCACCCTTTCGACTGGGAATCATCGGCCCCGGCAGCCGCGGCAACGAACTCGTTCGCAGCTTCCTCCGTGTCCCCGGCGTCAAAATAGTCGCGGCCGCCGACATCTATCCGCCGCGCTTCGCCGAACTCAACGAAGCCTGCGGATACCAGGTCCCCTCCACCGCCGACTACCGCGCCCTGCTCGATCGCAAAGATCTCGACGCCGTCGTCGTCGCCACGCCCCTCGGCCTCCACGCGCAGCACGTCCTGCCCGCACTCGAATCCGGCCACCACGTTTACGGCGAAAAAACCATGGCCTACACCATCGAGGACGCCGCAAAGATCGTCAAAGCCACCACCGCAAACAAACGTATCTTCCAGGTTGGCCACCAGTATCGCTACTCCCCCTGGATTCGCGCCGCAGTTGCTCGTGTCCAGCAGGGCGAAATCGGCGACGTCACCCACATCCTCGCCTACTGGAACCGCAACAACAACTGGCGGCGCCCCGTCCCCGACCCCTCACTCGAACGCCTCCTCAACTGGCGTCTCTACAACCAGTGGTCGCTCGGTCTGCTGGCCGAACTGGGCTCCCACCACATGGACATCGCCAACTGGGTCTTCGGCTCCACGCCCACCGCGGCCCTCGCCTCCGGCTCCATCTGTTGCTACCACGATGGCCGCGAGACCGACGACAACGTTCAGGCCATCCTCTCCTACTCGGGCGGGCGCCGTTTCATCTTCACCTCCATGACCGACAACGCCAAGATGGGAGATCAGCTTTGGCTCTACGGAACCAAAGGCTCGCTCAATCTCACTCTTCAGGACGCAACCTTCTTCTACGAACCCCACCGCATCACCAAGGCATCTCCGGCTAAGGACGGCAAGGGAGTCACCACCACCGCCTCCTATAACCCCTCCGGAGAGATGCCCTACCGCGGCCCCGGTAAACCGGTCCAGGTCACCACTGCCGAAGACCCCACCACCGCAGCCACTCGCGCCTTCATCTACTGCGTCCGCACCGGTACAAGACCTATCGCCGACGAGCACGTAGGCTTCGGATCAGCTCTCGCCGTAGTGCAATCCAACCAGGCCCGCCTCAAAAAACAGGAAGTAGAAGTCCCCGCCGCCATCTGAAGTGCATTGGTCTTCTTGTTGAAATCGATTGTTGTTGTCACCCCCGAAGAGAATGCCGAAAAGTCTCACTTGGAAGCAAAGATGGTAAGCGTGCCGGGTTGGTTCTTGGGAGTGTTATCGAGCGAAACATCTCATTCTATTGCCGTTGTTCCTGCTGCAATTTTTCTTTTGCCATTTTCAGCCCAAAAATCACATGTCAAGTCCAAAAACCACTTAAACCAAACAAACCACGGGAGATCCAGGATGGAAAAAAGCTCCACTCAATCCGCTATACTTAAGACAGTAGAGAAAAACGAGCAAGCTCCGCCGGGATAAAGACCCCCTCCGGGGCTTTACTTATTTGAAATGAAGACTTTACCCACACTGCCGGCGTCAAAACCCAACAAAATCAAGACTTTACCCCACGCGCAAAATCCAAGGTACAAGCCTAAACCAAATCGAATGAAGACTTTGCACACAATCAGGCGAGGGGGAGGGGGACAGGCATCCGGTACCAATCTCTCCGCTAAAAGAGGAGGATTCGAGGCAAAAAACAAAGGCCCCGATCGCTCCGAGCCTCGGCCCTAACCAAAGAGAACCAATAGAACTAGTCGATAGAGATCTTGCGCAGCAGCTTGAAGTCCGACAGCATGGCACCGGTCCCCAGCACTACCGAAGCCAGCGGATCGTCGGCAATCGACACCGGCAAGCCCGTCTCCTCGCGGATCCGCTTGTCGAGATTTTTGATCAGCGCGCCGCCGCCCGTCAGCACAATACCACGGTCCGAAATATCCGCCGAAAGTTCCGGCGGTGTCCGCTCCAGAGCCACGCGAATCGCATTAATGATCGTCGCAATGCACTCCGAGAGCGCCTCACGGATCTCGGAATCTTCAATCGTAATGGTCTTCGGCACGCCCTCAATCAGGTTGCGTCCCTTGACCTCCATCGTGATCGGCTTGTCCAGCGGGTAGGCCGAGCCCAGAGAAATTTTGATCTGCTCCGCCGTCCGCTCGCCGACCAGCAGGTTGTACTTCCGCTTCAGGTAGGTGCTCACAGCCTCGTCCATCTGGTTCCCGGCCATGCGCACGGAGCGCGAATAGACGATGCCCGCCAGCGAAATCACCGCAATATCGGTCGTTCCACCGCCGATATCGACCACCATGTTTCCACCCGGCTCGGTGATGGGCAACCCTGCCCCAATCGCTGCCACCATGGCCTGTTCGACAAGATGCACCTCAGAAGCCTTGGCCCGGTAGGCCGAGTCCATAACCGCCCGTTTTTCGACCTGCGTAATCTCGGAAGGAACGCCAATGACGATCCGCGGATGCACCATCATCTTCCGGTTATGCGCCTTCTGGATGAAGTAGTTCAACATCTTCTCGGTGTGCCGGAAGTCCGCGATCACGCCGTCTTTCATCGGTTTGATGGCGACGATGTTGCCCGGTGTGCGGCCAAGCATGTCCTTGGCCTCCTTGCCCACCGCCTCCACCTCATTGGTGATCTTGTTCACCGCGATAATCGAAGGCTCGTTGACGATGATTCCCTTACCATGGGCGAAGACGAGCGTATTGGCCGTGCCCAGGTCGATGGCAAGGTCGCTGGAGAAGAGGCTGAAAAGAGACCGCATATTGTGAATGCGGGAGTAACGCATCTGAAAAGTGTTCGAAGACATAGGTATTTGCAGTATTTCCTGAGTTTCCTGAAAAGAGACTCCCATTAGTGTATCTCTTTCGCAAGTGCTATTTCAGGCCCTCACCTAACCAGTCATCACTCCTTCGTTGTAGCTCTGATCTTGCTCGCACAGCGCCCGACAGCAAAACAGCGCCACCGGATAGATCAGGACGCTCACATGCCTGGTATAAGCAAAGCCGGCGACGTAGGGAAGAACACAAGCCGCAACGACGGCCAGAAACACGCCCGAAGCCACGCGCAATGATCTGCCGGATGTGCGGGATGTCTCGGACTTTCGATCCGAACCTCTCGCCAGAATCAGCACGTAAATTGCCCACGCAATCGAAGCCCACAGCATCAGCCGGAAGACCACCATGTCTGCGTCCTCGATCATCCTTGTGACGCCATGGCTCGCGGTCCCTCCATATTTCTCCAGGGAGAAAAAGAGGACATTCAGTTTCCGCAGATCTCCCTGGAGCGTCTCTCGCGGATGCGCCCGCAGATACTCCAAAGCAGCCCTCCGATGATAATCAGAGAAGCTCCACTCGTCGCCGAAGTGCAGACCGCGGTTCAACTCGAAGTCATACCAGTCCATCGAGTCTCCATGCCGCGGAGGATAGTGCTCCAGAAATCCAGCATTGTTGCCCTTGTGCAGATTGATGCCGTCGAAGCTCGTGCCCACGCTGTACCGCCCGCTGGCATGATGCTGATGCAGCGCCCATCCCAACGGAGCCGCCGCCACCAGTGCCACAACCAGCCATCGCAACCCGGCACGCCGCTCCACCAGCATAAAGCCAACCGTCAACACAACCACCATCGGCAGCGCCCCACTCTTCGAGAGATAAACCCCATCCACCGCAACCGCAAACAATACAGCGCGGCTCCAATCGCTCATCGACGCCCGCGCCTGCGCATCGAAGAACAAAAGCGCCACAGCGACGGCAACGAAGCTGTACAAATACCCTTCTTCCACCAAAATGTTAGTCACATCTGCAAGGAACGCTGTCATCGCAAACGGAGCCAGAAGCAGCAGCACTACCAAACGCCTGCGACCGGTCGAACGCGGCAAACATTGCCAGACCAGGTATATGCACACTCCTACCGGCAGCAAAAACAAAAGCGTCTTGAAGCAAGCTACGCGGAGATAGTGGTCGCCAAACAGCCGCATACCAAGCGCCACCACAAGCGCCGACATCGGCATACGCGCCGCATGAAAGCAGATCGGGTTGCCCCGCGTGCCCATATCCTCGGTGCAAGCCGTCAGGCCCTCACCTGCAAGCAGGCTACGCGTCGTTGGCCCTACCAAATTCGTCATCGAAAACAGAGGCTTGTTCGCTTTAGCGTGATCGAGGATCCACACTCCGCTCAGCGACACGATGATCGGCACAATTAAGAGCAACCACAACAATCGACGATCCTGTGTTGTCGGATTCGGCCCGGTCACGACAATCTCTTGCATCTGCCCAATCTAATTCAAGATGGTGACAGCACAACCTCGTACCTTACATTTTCATTCGCACCGGTCCGCATTCGGGAACTCTTCGCGATTGACGTACTGATTCTCCGAATTGACCTCTTCCGCCACACGAATAGATACAATCGGAATCAGCTTTGTTATGTGGAGATAAGAATGATTATTGGCGTGCCCAAGGAAGTGAAGGATCACGAGAGCCGTGTAGGCGTAACCCCAGCTGGCGTCAAGGCCTTGGTCGAAGCCGGACATAAGGTTCTCGTCGAACAGAAGGCAGGCGCGCTCTCCGCGATGCCTGACGACGAGTACCAGGCCGCAGGCGCAGAGATCGTCGGCTCAGCGCACGATGTCTGGCGCCTCGCCGAGATGGTCGTTAAGGTCAAGGAGCCGGTCGAAAAAGAGTACAAGCATTTCCGCGAAGGTCTAGTTCTCTTCACCTATCTCCACCTTGCTCCGCTCACCGAACTCACCGACGCCCTGCTCGCATCGAAGGTTACAGGCATCGCATACGAGACCGTCCGTGACCGTGCCAACACTCTGCCGTTGCTTACCCCCATGAGCGAAGTCGCCGGCCGCATGAGCGTTCAGGTCGGCGCAGCCTACCTTGAGAAGGAACACGGTGGACGCGGCGTTCTGCTCGGCGGCGTCCCTGGCGTTGCACCTGGCAACGTCTGTATTATCGGCGGCGGCATCGTCGGCACCAATGCCGCAAAGATCGCCCTCGGCATGGGCGCAAAGGTTACGCTGCTCGACCTCAACCTCAACCGCCTCCGTGAACTTGACGACATCTTCGGTGGGCGTGTCTACACCGTCGCCTCGAACAGCTACAACATCGAGCGCGCCGTCCGCGAAGCCGACCTCGTGATCGGGGGGGTCTTGATCCCAGGTGCGGCTGCACCCAAGATCGTCACCAAGGCGATGGTCGCCAAAATGAAAAAAGGCGCGGTCATCGTCGACGTAGCGATCGATCAGGGCGGGTGCATCGAGACGGCGCACCCAACCACCCACTCGAGTCCATCCTACGAAGTCGACGGTGTCGTTCATTACTGCGTCACTAACATGCCCGCCGCTGTTCCCAACACCTCGACCCTGGCGCTGACCAATGCAACCTTCCCCTACGTATTGAAGCTGGCGCGTCTGGGGGCCAATGCGGCCATCAGCGAAGACAAAGGCATCGCCGAGGGCGTGAACACCTTCAACGGAGTCTTGACCTACGGGGCAGTGGCTGCGGCCCAGAAACGCGAGTGGCAAGCTGTGGTAAAGCTCGTATGACAGGAGCGCGCGGTGCTAACTGAGCAAAGAAGACTGCCCTCAACGCCTATAATCAGGTGATTGAGGAGGGTACAGCCATGGCGACACCTGCGAACCGGCGAAAGCTATGGATCATCGCCCTCGGCGCGTCGCTTCTCGTTCTTTTCGTTGCTCTAGCCACACTTAACGCCTTCAATACGCAGCTCCCAAAACCAGCCACCACCCAGCAGATCGTCATCTTCACGGGCTTGTCGATCGTCGCCTTCCTTCTTTTTGTTACCGTGCTGATTCTGCTGGTCCGTAATGTTCTCAAACTGTACGCCGACCAGCGGAGCCGCGTTATGGGCACACGGCTCCGCACGCGAATGCTCTGGGGCGCGGTGCTGGTCAGTCTGATTCCGATCGCTTCGATGTACGCCTTCAGTTACCTGCTGCTCAACCGTGCGGTCGACCGCTGGTTTTCGCAGCCGGTTACCGAGATGCGCGATGACAGCAATAGCGTGGCACGCGAGCTGGCCGGCTACACCAGCGCCAACGCCCGCGCCGAAGCGGACTCGATCGCTTCCAACCTGCCCCCCTCCCCCGTCGCACCAGTATCCCCATCAAAGGCACCTGCGCCACCGGGCCCGAATTTAAAACAGCAGCTTCACCGCTCTGTCCACGCCCCATCCCATGGCTCCGTTCGTGCCGCCGCAATCTCGGCCTCCCGTCAGCGTCGTGAAGCGATCTACCAGGTTCTGCGCCAGCATGAGATCACGCTGCAGAATGGCTTTGCCATCGTCTATCGCGATGGACGTGTCGTCGCGTCATTTCAAATGCCGCAGCGAGCTGGCGCTACCGCGCAGGTTAAGACTTGGCTCCCCGACCAGGTTGCGGAAGAAGACCTCGACCAAACCTCCACCGATCCCAACGACGCCGCCATTCTTGCCACCGCGCAACGCAACGACCAGCCCGTATTAACTCTCGGTACGACCGACTACGCGCTTGGCGCCACTCCCATCAAGCAGGGCATCACCGTGGTCGTTGGCCTGCCTATGCCCTTTGGCATGGCCGCCACCATGATCAATCTGCGCAAAAACGCGGACGCCTACTGGGTTCTCTACAGCGAACGTCGCCAGATCAGGGATCTTTACATGCTTCTGCTTCTGATGATGACAAGCCTCGCCCTGTTCGCCTCCTGCTGGCTCGCGCTTCATCTATCCAAACAGGTCACCAAGCCGGTCGAAGCTCTCGCCGACGCCATGGAAGCCATTGCCTCCGGGGACTACGCCCATCGCGTAAAAGAGAGCGCGACCGAAGAGCTGGGTGAACTCGTCCGCAGCTTCAATCACATGGCCGCCGACCTCGAAGATAGCCGCCGCGCCGTCGAACACTCTACGGTGCAGCTAAGCGCAGCCAATACCGCCCTCGAAGCCCGTCGTGGCGAGCTCGAGACCATGCTCGAAACCATCCCTAACGGAGTCGCCACGCTCGACGCCGACCGTCACATCATACTCGCCAACCGCGCTCTCAGCGAGATGATGGATCCTGGGGGCCAACGCCCTTTCTACGGTCGCGCTATGGAAGAAGTCTTCCCGCCAGAAGTTGCTGAAGTCCTAGACCGCCTCATCAACCGCAGTCACCGCATGGGTTCAGCCTCGAGCGAGATCGAGTTCAACGGTCAGCACTCCGGCTCCATGAATCTTCTCGCTACGGTCGCGCTCCTCGAGATGCCCGCCGCCAACGAGCGCATGCGCCGCGAGCATCAGGGCTACGTTCTCGTCCTTGAGAATGCCACTGAGCTGCTTCGCGCCCAAAAGCAATCCGCCTGGAAGGAGGTCGCCCGCCGCGTAGCCCACGAGATCAAGAATCCTCTCACTCCTATCAGCCTCAGCGCGGAACAGATTCATCGCCACATCAACCGCCTGGCCAACAATCTGGCAGGTCGCGCCTCCGACATTCACGCGGAACCACCCTCTGTTGCGGTCATCCGCCGCTGCAGCGAAGTCATCACCTCATCGGTCGAGAGCATGCGATCGCTCGTCGACCAGTTCGCTGCTCTCGCCGAATTCCCGACAGCCCGGCCCAAGCCCGCTGACCTCAATACCATCGTGGAAAATTCGCTGGCCCTCTTCGCTGGTCGCATGCAAAACGTCAAGATCGTCCGCAAGATGACCCCTGATCTCCCGCTCGTGATGGCCGATCCTGAGGCCCTCAAGCGCGCCCTTGGCAATCTCATCGACAACGCTGCGGAGGCCATGCAGCAGAGCCTCTTCCGCGAGCTTCGCATCTGCACCAACCTCCTCGAAAATGGCATGGTCGAACTCACCATCGCTGATACCGGCTCCGGCCTCACCGACGAGATGCGCGAGCGTCTCTTCCTCCCGTACTTCTCCACCAAGCAGCGCGGCACCGGCCTGGGCCTTGCCATCGCGGCCAAAATCATCCAGGAACATCAGGGCAGCATCCGCGCCGAGAAGAACGAGCCCGCCGGTGCGAGGTTCATTGTCGAACTCCGCCCCGCGTCCTCGCCCGACAGCGACCCCGAGATTGCCTCCGCCGCTAGTCGCTTCGCCGTCACACAGAATGGAGACCATCCTGGTTCCAAATCTGTGGACGCGGAAGTCGCGGAAACTCCCAGCGCCGCCGAAGCAGAGGACGATCTCACCTCCACTATCGCCCGAGGAACTAAATGAACCACGTCCTCATCGTCGACGATGAAGCCGAGATCCGCGAATCGCTTGAAGGCATCCTTCGCGAAGAGGATTACCTTGTCACTACAGCAGCTACGGCTGCCGAGGCTCTCGAACTCCTGCGCGACGCCGCCTACGATGTTGTCCTGCTCGACATCTGGCTGCCCGACCGCGACGGCCTCGACACCTTAACAGAGATTCGCCACTTGGAAAGCGCCAATGTCCCCGAGGTCATCATCATCAGTGGCCACGGGACCATCGAAGCGGCAGTGCGCGCCACAAAACTCGGCGCCTACGACTTCCTCGAAAAGCCTCTCTCGCTCGAGCGCACCCTCATCGTTCTCAAGAACGCGATGAAGGCCCGCCAGATGCGCGAGGATAACCAGGAGTTCTCGCGCCAACTCGCGAAAGGAACGGTTACAGGAAACTCCGTTCCCATGAAAGCTCTGCGCCAGCAGATCAAGCTGATGGCCCCCACCAACGGACGTGTTCTCATCTATGGCGAATCGGGCGCAGGCAAAGAGCTGGTGGGCCGCGCCATGCACGCCGAAAGCCTCCGCAAAGACCGCCCCTTCGTCGAACTCAACTGCGCCGCCATCCCCGAGGACTACATCGAGTCCGAACTCTTCGGCTATCGCCACGGAGCCGGGCCATCGGGAATGGGCGGCCCGCCAGAAAAGCGCGGAACCTTCGAACGCGCCGACGGCGGAACCCTCTTCCTCGATGAAGTCGGGGATATGAGCCTCAAGACTCAGGCCAAGGTCCTGCGCGCGCTGGACGAACAGCGCTTCCTTCCCGTTGGCGCATCGCATCCCGTCCACGTTGACGTTCGTGTCATCGCCGCCACCAACAAGGATCTTGAAGAAGAGATCGCCCGCGGCAACTTTCGTGAAGACCTCTTCTACCGGCTCAACGTTATCCCGTTTTTCGTTCCCCCGCTGCGCGACCGCAAGGAAGACATTCCTCTTCTCGTCAAGGAATTCCTTCAGCAGTTCGGCGCGGAGTACGGCCGCCCCCACGTCGAGATGACCGAGGATGCTCTGGCCGCCCTCAAACAGTACCACTGGCCCGGAAACGTTCGCGAGCTGCGCAATCTCGTCGAACGAGTCCTGATCCTCAACCCCAAGACTCTCCGCATCGAGCGCAAGCACCTGCCCATGCTGGTATACCGCGACTCCTCTCGCGACCCCGGCAAAAGCAACGGACGCAATGAAGAATTCACCTCTCTCCAACAGGCCCGCGAAGCCTACGAGCGCGACTACATCCTGAAAAAACTGGACGAGTTCCACGGCAACATCAGCCGTGCCGCCGAGGGTCTGGGCCTCGAGCGTAGCCACCTCTACCGCAAAATGAAGACCCTCGGCGTCAGCGTCAAGGAGTAACTACTTCACTGCTCTGTGATACGCCTTATCCAGGCGTTTCAGCGCCTCTCCAAGCTCACGATCGTCTTCGATCGCGAAGCTCTGCCACTTCTCAGCCTCAATTTTTCCAGTCCCGTTTAGTTTGATCGCGATTGCATTCGGCAACTCCAACCCGCGCGTATCGGGCAGCAGGGCAAAGATTGTATCGCCTCGATAGACACTGATCATCCCAAACATACGGCCTGTCCTCGTCTCGGGCCACTGTTTCACCTCTTCCGCCAACAGAACCGACCACCTCTTCATCTCCTCAGATACGTTGGGCAGAGCTGGTCGTTTCGTTGCCATCTCACTCTTCCGCCGCCTGCTTCTCCGCGATCTGCTCCAGCTGCCGCCGCCAGTCCAGATCCTCGACAAACCCACGGCTCGATCGCCACTCCTCCTGCACCTTCACAAATAGCTCAAGAAACACCCGCGTCCCCAACAACGATTCAATATCCTTCCGCGCCGTCGTGCCAATCCGCTTCAACATCTCGCCTTGTTTGCCGATCAGGATCGCCTTCTGGCCCGTCCTCTCGCAAAAAATCGCGGCAGAGATCTTCGTCACCGGTAGCTTGCCATCTTTCATCTTCTTCATTGAAGCCGGTTCTTCATATTTTTCGATCACCACCGCCGTCGCATAAGGAACTTCTTCACCGGTCAGCATCAGAATCTTCTCGCGTATGAGCTCCGCCACCAGAAACCGCTCCGGCTGATCGGTCAACTGATGTTTCGGAAAATACCGTTGTCCTTCCTTCAGCTGCCTGACGATCTTGTCCAACAGCAGCTCCAGCCCTTCCTTCTTCCGCGCCGAGATCGGAATCACATCCGCAAACGAGTGCAGCGATGACCAATGCGCGATCAATGGCAGCAAATCTTTCTTGGGAACCGCATCCATCTTGTTCAACACCAGAATCACCGGACACTCCAACTTTTTGATCAGCGAGAGCGCAAAGTTGTCCTCGGCGGCAGACATGGCCCGCCGCGAAGCCGTGAACTTTTTTCCTTCTTCACCCTGAGGCAAACGATGCGTCACATCCACAAGAAACAGCACCGCATCGCGCGACTCCAGCGCATCATGCACCTCCTGCATCATCCGGCGGTCGAGCTGCGTATCCGGTTTATGAATCCCCGGAGTATCCACCAGCACGACCTGAGCCGCAGGGTGCCCCGGCTCACCCTTACCCTTCTTCTTCAGTGGAACCTCAAGCACTCCATGAATCCGTGTCCGTGTCGTCTGCGGTTTATGCGTGACGATAGCGAGCTTCTGCCCCAGAAGAGCATTCAGCAGCGTAGACTTGCCCGCATTCGGGCGACCGACGATAGAGACGAAACCGGAGCGAAAGGCCATTCCCTTTATTATGCGCTGTCAGCCACACCGCAGTAGCATCCTTCTCAGCTAAACTGGCGCCTATGAATCTCCTCGCGCCCCGCACCGCCTGCAAATTTGCCCTGCTCCTCGCACTCTCCGCGCCGCTCGCCGCCCAGGCTCCCGCGCGTTTCCATTCCACCCAGATCCACCCTGACCACACCGTCACCTTCTCCTATAAGGATGGCGCGGCGACGAGAGTCACACTTGCCCTCGATGGCGTCGCCAACCCCATTCCCATGGAAAAAGACGGGAGCGGCGTTTGGACTCTCACCACCAAACCGCTCGCGCCGGAGATCTACGGTTACCACTTCGAAGCCGATGGCGACCGCCGCCTCGATCCCAGCAACCCTCACACTACCCTCAATCTGGTAAGCATTGCCAACCTTATCACTGTTCCCGGCGACACGCCGCAACCATGGGAAGACACTAGCGTTCCCCACGGAGCGCTGCATCGTCACATCTACACAACGAGTACAGTCGTCGGCCTTCCGGAAAACCAAAGCGCCTACTTCGTCTACACTCCGCCGGGTTATGACGAGAAGGCAAAGAAGCCGTACCCTGTCCTGTATCTTCTCCACGGTTGGAGCGACTCCGACGCAGGGTGGAGTGCCGTCGGCAAAGCCAATCTCATCTTTGACAACCTGCTCGCTACAGGCAAGATCAAGCCGATGATCGTCGTCATGCCTCTCGGCTACGGGGACCTGGCCTTCCTCCATACTCACGACGTCTGGGACGACCCAGCCGCCATTGATCACAACACCGATCTCTTCGCCAAGGCTCTGCTCACGGAGGTGCTGCCCCGCGTGGAGTCCGACTATCACGTCTCCAGAGACCGCAACGAGCGCGCCATCGCCGGCCTCTCGATGGGAGGCCTCGAAAGTCTCGAAGTCGGCCTCACCCACACCGGCCAGTTCGCCTGGATCGGCGGCTTCAGCTCCGCCGTTCACAATCTCGACTACACCCAGAAGCTGGCATCCCTCGAACCCAAAACCGCCAACCTTCGCCTTCTGTGGATCGCTTGCGGAACCGAAGACAATCTTATCAAGCCCAATCGCAAACTGGTCGACTTCCTCAAGACAAAAGAGATGCCGGTCACGCAGATCGAGACTCCCGGCCTGCATACTTGGCTGGTCTGGCGCGACAACCTCATTCACTTCACGCCGCTTCTATTTCAGCAGAAATAGCGGCAGCAAGCGGAAGCCGGCCTGCTTCGACCCTGCGACCTTTTTCTCGACACCTGATACGACCCATCGCAGACATCGAAGAAAAAGTGGCCTCCGCATCAACCCCGCCACCTCCGCGCACTCCCCGATTCGCGGATAATCATTGCAAGCGCATGGAATCTTTTTTCACACGGTTCAAGAATGTTCTCGTCCTGGTTGCGATTCTGCTCGCCCAGACGATCGGCCTTGCGGTCCAGGTGCGACGTCCCGTCGAAGCCGGTGCCCCCGACGGCAGCAGTGTCACCCTTCTCCGCTACTGGACCGTCTCTGCCGTCACTCCCTTCGAGCGGTTCTTCCACGGCTTCGGCTACAACCTCCGTCACGGCTGGTCCAACTACATCGATCTGCGCAACACCCGTCAGCAGAATCACGATCTCCAGGAGCAGATTGCCCGCCTCCGCCTCGAGCAGGCCGCACTCTCCGAAGACGCCATCCAGGGCCATCGTCTCCAGGCCTTGCTCGATTTCCAGCAGCACTACGTCGCCTCTACCGTCGCCGCTCAGGTCATCGGCACCAGTGGAAACGATCTCTCCCGCGTCCTCTACATCGACAAAGGCTCAAAGGACGGCCTCAAGCCCGATCAGGCCGTTATCACGCCAGATGGAATCATCGGAAAACTCCGCGACGTCTTCCCCCACACCTCGCAGGTATTGCTCATCAACGACCAGACCTCAGGTGCCGGCGTTCTCCTCGCCTCCACCCGCCTTCGCGCCATTCTTCGCGGCAGCAGCACCGGCCAGATCGTGATCAACAACCTCACGCCCGACTCCCGCATTCAGGTCGGTGAGCAGGTCCTCTCCTCCGGCGGCGACCAGGTCTATCCGCGGGGCCTCCCGGTGGGCACCATCGAGTCCATTAAACCCGACCCCGATCACCAGCCCTACACCCTCATTCAGCTTCGCCCTGCAGCTAACCTCAACCAGCTCGAAGAGGTCCTCGTCATCACCGCCACGCAGCCAACCTTGCCGCTCCCGGCCCAGCACGATCTTGCCGCAGGGGCAGCCACCGCCGAGGCCCAGGCGGCTGCCGCCAAGCAACTCGCCGACCAGCAGGCCGCTGAAGCCGCCGCCAAATCCGCAGCTCAAATCGTCGCCGACCGCCTCCCCAGCCTCCATGATCCGGACCACCCGGAGACCAATCCCGCCACCCCAGGCACAACTCCCGGCAGAGTCGTCCCCAAACCCCTTCCAACCCTCCACCCTGACCGGTACAGCCCCGGCTCAACGCCTTCGGCAGCGGATCTGAAACCCGGCGCGGCTGAGAGGAACAACCCAACCAACGTCACCAATCCACCATCTTCGACATCCGCTCCATCACCAAATACAACACAACCAGCGCCCACAAAGCCTCGCAAACCCGAACCGCCACCCGATTCGACCCAGCCTCCCAGCCCCCAACTATAGCAATCAGCTCCAGCCAGTCCGAGAACCAAACTTCTGTCCCTATGGCAACCCGCAGCTATACATCCCGCCGAGAGCTCGAACAGCACAGCTTCTCTCCCGCCGTCGCGCTCCTGGTGCCGTTGGGCGCGATCCTGCTGCAGGCGCTCCTCCCCCGGCCCTTTCCCCGCCTTGCCATCCTCGATCTTCCCCTCATCGTAACCGTCTTCTTTGCCGTTTCGCGTCGCAATCCCGTCGCCGGTTGCCTCACCGGAGCCGCCATTGGATTGCTCCAGGATGCCCTTACCGGGCGTCCCATTGGCGTCAACGGCATGGCCAAATCCGTCATCGGCTACATCGCCGCCAGCATCGGCATTCAGGTCGACGTAGAAAACCTTACCACCCGCATCCTTATCAACTTCGGCTTCTTCCTCCTCAATAGTCTTCTTATCTTTCTCATTAACCGCCGCCTCCTCGGCCTCACCGACTTCCATGTTCTCTGGCTCCATGAGCTCCTTCGGGCCGCGATCAACACTGCCGTTGCCCTTCCTATCTTCTTCTTACTCGATAACACCAAGCGCCGTGAGTAAAAGCGAAGATTCAACCGTCTAACGAACAACCTGCGAACAACCTTGATACACAACAGTTGCAGAGCGAAGTCCGCATCTCCGGTCGTAGACTGAGGATAAGCATGGAACCACTCCACCATCCCCACTCTGAGGCCCAGAACGCCGGCCCCACCGGCAAGGCCGAGAAGCTGCCCGTTGGCAAACTTCACTCCGCCCAGTATCTCGTCGCGCTTATTCTCGCTGTCCTCCTCGCCGGGCTGTGGCGCCTCCAGGTTCTCAACTCCGAAAGCTTTCGTTCTCTCGCCGAAGCCAACCGTATCCGCAAAGTCCCCATCCTCGCCCCCCGCGGCAAGCTCTTCGACCGCGAAGGCCGCCTCCTTGTGGACAACTACCCCTCTGTCTCGTGCTACCTCCTTCGTGAACAGGTGAAAGACCTTGACGCCGACCTGCCGTTGATCTCACGTGGTCTCCATATCCCGATTGAGCAGATCCAGTCCACCATCCGCCGCTTCCAGATCGCTCCCAAGTACCAGCCCATCCCACTCAAGCAGGACATCACTCCGGACGAGCAGGCCTTCATCGCCGCCCACCGCGACGAACTCCCTGAACTAGAAACCCTCGACGAGCAGCGCCGACTCTACCCAAGCGATGGCTTCGCAGCTCACCTCATCGGCTACGTCGGCGAGGTCTCCGAGCAGATGCTTGCCACCGATGAACGCTACGCCCTCTACTCTCCCGGCGACGTCGTCGGCCGTTCCGGAGTCGAAGCCACCTACGACGCGCTCCTCCGCGGTATCGACGGCAGCCGTGACGTCATTGTCAACAGCCACGGCAAAGAACTTGGCCACCTTGGCCAGGAGCTCGCCATCCCCGGCAAAGACCTCAAGCTCACCATCGATCTCGACATCCAGATGGCCGCGGAAAAGGCCATGGAGGGCAAGAACGGCGCGCTAGTCGCCTTAGATCCGCACACCGGCGAGATCCTCGCCATGGTCTCGCGCCCTAGCTTCGATCCCAACCAGTTCTCCGTCCGCCTCACACGCGCCTACTGGAACCAGATCGTCACCGACCCGAACCATCCCCTGCTCAACAAGACCATTCAGGCCCAGTTAGCCCCTGGCAGCACCTTCAAGATCATCATGTCGTTCGCGGGCCTGCAAGAGGGCGTCGCGCAGGACATGCACGTCGTGTGCAACGGAGGCGGCACCTTCTACGGTCACTTCTTCGCCTGCGACAAGCATCACGGCATGGTCGATATCGACCACGCCATCCCGTGGTCCTGCGACACCTTCTACTACAATCTCGCCAACCGCCTTGGCATCGACGCCATCGCCAAGTACGCCACCGAGGTCGGCCTCTCCCAAAAGACCGGCATCGACCTGCCCGACGAGGTCTCCGGCACCATGCCCTCGACCGCCTGGAAGATGAAGACGCAACATGAAAAGTGGTACGCCGGCGAGGTGATCTCGGTCGGCATCGGCCAGGGTGCCACAACCGTCACTCCCCTGCAGCTCGCACGCGCGCTCGGCGGAATCGCCTCCGGCGGAGCCCTCAAGCGCCCCCACGTTGTCTTTCCCGATGAGGTTCCAACGGAGATGCTCCAGACCATCCACGAGACCTACCCCGGCTCCGGCGATCGGGTCATCCCCATCACGCCCGCCAACTGGGAGACCATCACCGACGCCATGGCCGCGACCACCACCACCGGCACCGCCGCGGCCGTCCACTTGGAAGGCATCGACTTCGCCGGCAAGACCGGCACCGCCCAGGTCGTCAGCCATAGCGCCGGCGCCACCAGCCTCGGCAAGGGAGCCGAGCGCGCCAACGCCTGGTTCGTGGGCATGGCGCCGCGCCGCAATCCAGACATCGTCGTTGCCGTGCTGTGCGAGCATGGCGGCTGGGGCGCCGAAGCCTCCGCCCCGGTCGCCGCAAAGGTCATCAACGCCTTCGTCACCAAGCAGCGCAAGCGCGACAACAATCTCCGCATCGCAGATACACCGCAACCGGCCACCCCCCAGCCCGCCCCGGTCGCATCCGCACTAAAAGCAGCCCCAACCGCGGAATGAGAGTCCCGGTCAGTCTTTTTAACGGAGCGTGGTCTTACTGCCCGGAACTTTG
Source organism: Edaphobacter sp. (assembly GCA_035567955.1). GTDB lineage: Bacteria > Acidobacteriota > Terriglobia > Terriglobales > Acidobacteriaceae > Edaphobacter. Next base: position 1,128 of record DATMPD010000133.1, on the reverse strand, counting down.
TTTGGCCTTGCCTAACCTCACATTGAAGCCGACCATTCCGCCGCAGACATTAATTCCATTGTCGAGATATTTTGGTTCGGACATATAGGCATTCGACACATGCATGTACGCTGGCCCGAGTGTCATGCTATAGCGGGGATTGAAGTTGTAGCGGACGCCGGCGCCTAACATCAGCGTAAAAGTGAAATCCTGTCCCTGTCCGAATGGCACGCCGTGGGGACCCTGCGCATCAATAAATCCTGCACCGAGCCGAAGCTCAAAGTAGGGTGCAGCCTTCCAGTTGCGCTGGACAAAATTGCGCCGCACCCCCAGATCGAAAGCTGCATAATGGTTCTCAGGCCCTCGCGGAATCAGAGTCACGGAAAAGCTGGCCGTAAGATCGGTATTGCCGCGTAGAATTCCGGGGCCTCTCACGTCGCCCATCTGCCATCGCAACGCAGGAAAAATGGGGACCAAAGTGTAATGAAGAGGCCTTTGTGAGTAATCGCCGCCGACGAAAACATCGAAAACAAAAGGAATATTGATAGGAAGCGCTCCCGTTTCCAGGGAAAACTCGAGCTTGTTGCGGTAATAGATGTCTTTGTTCAAGTCCGGAGCAGGCTTCGAAACCGCAATAACTTCATCGGCTGCCGGCGGCGTCGCATCCTGGCCCATCGACAGAGCGGGTTGCGCGAGACATGCCAGGAGCAGGATGAATAACGTCCAGTTTCGTTTGGCCATTTCAAAGTAAAACCACTTCCGAACGAGAGCCCTCGTCCCAGCGATCAAAGAAATGAGTATCAGGCCTGCCGTGTCTTGCGCCGCGAACCCTCCGCGGACGCGCCAAGAGTAGCACAATCCCTGCGCCAGATACCTTCAGTCCTGCTGCCTCCTCGGATTCATGCTCGAAATCCGCTCTGCCCATGGTCACCGGAACTCGTTACACTAGCTGCAAGCATGACCCGCCTCTCCTCCTATCGCGACTTCGACTGGGTTCTTCTCGGCTTCGTCCTCCTGCTCTCGCTCATCTCTGTCCTCGAGATCAAGTCCGCCACCCTCCACACCAAGTTCCACGGCTTCGATCACAAGCAGATCGGCTTCCTTGCCATCGGCATTGTCCTGATGTTCCTTATCTCGCTGATCGACTAC
>DATMPD010000132.1:0-4787 GCA_035567955.1 Edaphobacter sp. | reverse complement strand
GCGAACCAGTACGGACTGTTTGCGGTGATGACGCCACATCGCTATGAGATCGAGTTTCAGGGGTCGGACGATGGAGAGCACTGGGTGGTTTATCCGTTCCGGTACAAGCCGCAGGGATTGAAGGAGCGGCCGAGGATCTATGCCCCCTATCAGCCCCGCTTCGACTGGAACCTCTGGTTCGCGTCCCTTGGCGGGTGGCGGCAGTATCCGTTCGTTCCGCGGACAGAAGAGCTTCTTCTGGAAAACGATCCCGCGGCGCTTGGGCTCTTCAAAGCCAATCCCTTTCCTAATGCGCCGCCGCGTCTGGTTCGAGCCGTGCTCTGGCAGTATTGGTTCACGACGATGGAGGAGAGACGTACCGAAGGCCTCTGGTGGAGGCGGCAGCTGGTGGGTGCCTATGCTCCTACACTTGCCCGGCTGCCGGATGGGAGCTTCGGGATCGTGAAAGGAGCCACGCTTCAGGATTCGTTGTCCCCTTGAGTTGTTGGGATCGTCACGCTCTTGTTCGGATTGGTCCTATTTGGTGAAGAGGTTGAGGTCGATGGATTCGCCCATGGCTTTGTAGCCGGCGTCGCCGGGGTGGAGGTGGTCGCCGGAGTCGTCGAGGATGAGGAACATGCCGGGGTGGGTGGGGTCGGTGGTGACTTTGTCGAAGTCGATGACGCCGTCGAACTGGTCGGTGGTGCGGATCCACTTGTTGATGGTCTCGCGCATCTCTTCGCCGGCGGGGGATTGGTATTTTGCTCCGACGAAGGGGGTGAGGGTTGCGCCGTAGACCTTGATGCCGTGGGTGTGGGCTCGGGTGGCGAGTTGGGTGAGGCCGGCGATGAGGTCGTCGGCGGTGACTACGTCGTAGGGTTTGGCGGGATCGGTGGCGTGGCCGATGTCGTTGATGCTCTCCATGATGACGAGGTATTTGACTCCGGCCTGGGCGATGACGTCGCGGTCAAAGCGGGCCAGGGCGGAGGGGCCGGTGGTGTCGTGGAGGACGCGGTTGCCGCCGATGCCCTGGTTGAGGACGCCGAGGTGGGCGGTCTTCTTGTCGGCCTGGAGGCGGCGGGCGAGGATGTCGGGCCAGCGGGCGTTGGCGTCGCGGGTGCTGTGGGCGCCGTCGGTGATGCTGTCGCCGAAGGTGACGATGGAGGCGGCTTTGTTGTCGGCGGTGACGTCGACTCCTTTGAGGAAGTCCCAGGTGAAGAAGGTTTGTGGGGTGTCGAGCGAGGCGGCGGTGACGACGTTGCCGGGGACGAGGTAGTTGGTTTGGTCGGCGAAGGGATGGAAGGTGAGCTGGTTGACGGGCTGGTCGGGGACGAAGAGGCTGACGGCGAGGTTGGAAGCGGGGGCGACCTTGAGGGGGGCTGGGTCACTGACGGCGAGGGCTCCGGGCGGGATGGTGATGGAGGGTTTTCCGCTGAAGGTGAGGGCGGTTGCGGTGCCGGGGGTGATGGTGCTGGTGCCGGAGCTGAGGGCGATCTGTGCGGCGCCTATGGTGAGGGGGTCGAGACCGAATTCGTTTGTAAGAATTACGCGGACGGAGGGACCGCCTATGGAGATGTGGACGATCTCGCGGAGGGTGGTGCCGTCGGTTCCGGGGGCTCCGAACTTGATGTCAGGATTTTTGGCTGCCATGGGGGATGTTGCCCAGGTTCCGACCCAGTGGTCGGTGGGGGCTGCCGCGCTGGCGATGCGTGGAGAGAATGCGCAGAGGGAGAGCAGGAGGAGGAACGAGATTCTGGCTTTGATCGACATGGCCGTCCTTGGCTTGAACTTAATTGGTTCGATGCTCCATCTTATCGCTGTTTCGTGGAGGGGCGGGCGTTGACGTATAGTGGCGAGGGTCGCTGGAGTGAAGGCAATTTTGCGGCGAAACATGGTCTGCGGATCAATTGGCGGGAAGGGATGGGTAACGGAAATATGACGATGAGATGGCTAAAGGTTATGCTGCTTAGCATGACAACTGCGATGACAGCACATGGCCTGGTAGCGAAGAGCGAGTTGGGGAAGATGCCGGATGGGACGGCGGTGGATCTCTATACGCTGAAGAGCGATGGGATTGAGGCTAGCATTATGACCTACGGGGCGCGGGTCGTCTCGATCAAGACGCCGGATCGTGCTGGCACGATGTCCAACGTTGTGCTGGGGTATAGCTCTCTTGATGGCTATCTTGCCGATAACAAGACGTACTTTGGGGCGATCGTTGGGCGATATGGGAATCGGATTGCGCTGGGGAAGTTTTCGGTTGGGGGGCATCAGTACCAGGTGCCAGTGAATAACAATGCGAACTCGCTGCACGGCGGCACGGTGGGGTTTGACAAGCTGGTGTGGCAGGCGCGGACGGTTGCGGATGGTGTGGAGATGACGCTGGTGAGTAAGGACGGCGATCAGGGGTATCCGGGAACTTTGACGACGCATGTGCGGTATACGGTGCATCCGCATGCGTTGCGCATTGATTACAACGTTTCGACGGACAAGCCTACGGTGGTGAACCTGACGAACCATTCTTATTTCAATCTGTCGGCCGATAATAAGCCGATTTTGAATGAGGAAATGATGCTGCCTGCGGACAAGTACACGCCGGTGGATGCGGGGCTGATCCCTACGGGTGTGCTGGCTCCGGTGGAGGGAACGCCGTTTGATTTTCGCAAGGCGAAGGTGATCGGGGCGCGGATTAACGACAATAACGAGCAGTTGAAGATCGCTGGGGGCTACGACCACAACTGGGTGTTGCGAGGGAGCAACGGCGAGTTGAAGACTGCGGCGCGGGTCTATGATCCGGCGAGCGGGCGTGTGCTGACGGTGACGACGACGGAGCCTGGAGTGCAGTTTTATTCCGGCAACTTCCTGGACGGAACGAAGTATGGCAAGGCGCAGGAAGGGCATGTGAAGAACTCGGGGTTGTGTCTGGAGACGCAGCATTTTCCGGATTCGCCGAATCATCCTTCGTTTCCGACGACGGAGTTGAAGCCTGGGGAGACGCGGCACAGCATGACGACGTTCACCTTCTCAACGCAGGCCCAGTAGGCAGCGAAGAACGCGCGGCGTGTTGACTCCGCCGCGCAGGAGTTTTGATTCATGAATAAAGTGGTTCGGTCTGCAGACGAGGCGGTTGCAGCTATTGCCTCGGGTTCAACTGTGATGCTGGGCGGGTTTGGGCTTTGCGGTATTCCGGAGAACCTGATTGCGGCGCTGGTGCGGCGTCGGGTTACAGGGTTGCACACGATCAGCAACAACATGGGGGTTGATGGCTTCGGCATGGGGTTGATGCTCGAGGCTGGGATGATTGCTTCGCACATCGGGAGCTATGTGGGGGAGAACCGGCGGCTGGAGACTCTGGTGTTGAAGGGCGAGCTGGACCTCACGCTGATTCCGCAGGGGACGCTGGCGGAACGGATTCGTGCTGGTGGCGCGGGAATTCCGGCGTTTTATGTGCCCACGGGGCTGGGGACGGTTGTCGCGGAGAGGAAGGAGACGCGGAAGATCGGGGAGAGGACGTATGTTCTGGAGCACGCGTTGCATGCGGATTTCGCGCTGATCAAGGCGTGGAAGGGCGATCGGCTGGGGAACCTGGTGTATCGGAAGACGGCGAGAAATTTCAATCCCGCGATGGCGACGGCCGCGGACCTGACGATTGCGGAGGTGGAGGAGTTGGTGGAGCCGGGAGAGCTTGATCCGGACCACATTATTACGCCAGGGATTTATGTGAATCGCATTCTGGTGGGGGCGGCGTACCGGAAGCCGATTGAGTCGAAGTTTATCCAATCCGGAGGTGCGGCGTGACGGGGAAGGAGCGGATTGCACGACGGATTGCTCGTGAGTTTAGAGATGGGTTTTATGTCAATCTTGGCATTGGTCTGCCGACGATGATTGCGGGTTATATTCCTGCGGGGATTGATGTGATGTTTCAGTCGGAGAACGGAATGCTCGGTGTGGGCGGACCACCTACTGCCGAACAGGAAGACCCCGATCTGATCAATGCGGGGAAACAGACGGTGACGGAGATACCCGGTACTTCGTTCTTTGGGAGCGAGGAGTCGTTCGCGATGATCCGCGGGGGCCATATGGACATGAGCATCCTGGGGGCGATGCAGGTGGATGAGCATGGCAACCTGGCGAACTGGACGATTCCGGGCAAGATGGTGAAGGGAATGGGCGGCGCGATGGACCTGGTGGCCGGGGCGCAGCGGGTCATCGTTGCGATGGAGCACCAGACGAAGGATGGCGGGTCGCGGATTTTGAAGCAGTGTACGCTGCCGCTGACCGGGCAGAGTGTTGTGCATGACATTGTGACGGAGCTTTGCTGGATCCATGTGACGCCCGAGGGGCTTGTCCTGACTGAGGTGGCGGAAGGGCTTGATGCGGCGGAGGTTCAGGCGCGAACGGAGGCGAGGCTGATCGTGTCTCCTGAGCTGCGTGTGATGACGGTGGCGGCGGGATCGTAGGCCGCTGCGGTTGCATCATTCGATGTCCCGATTGGCTAACATTTCCTTGTAAAGCTATGATTTCGCTCGCAGTAAGGACGATACATCCCATAACCCTGCACCAACGGGGAATATGCGTTTTGGGTGGCGGCGTTTTACCATAGAGGGATGAGTGAGGTTTTAGAGCAGGAAGTTAAGGGCCTGGTGGGAGATTCGTCGAGGTATACGCGGAACAACCCATTTTTATCCACGGTGAGAGTCAACGAACTGCAGACGGCCGTGGGGTCGGAGAAAGAGACGCGGCATCTCGAGTTGACGCTTGACGAGGGGATGACCTATACGCCGGGCGATGCGGTGGGGATCAATCCG
>DATMPD010000131.1:0-3814 GCA_035567955.1 Edaphobacter sp. | reverse complement strand
CGATTGTGCGCCGTGTTGCAGCATGCAGTCGGTGAAGCCTCCGGTGGAGGCTCCGATGTCGACGCAGGCGAGGCCGGTGAGCGAGATGGACCAGTGGGCGAGGGCGTGCTCGAGTTTGAGGCCGCCGCGGCTGACGTATCTGAGGTCGGAGCCCAGGAGGCGGATGGCAGCGGCGGCGGAGATGGAGGTGCCGGGCTTGTCGATGCGCTGCTCGTCGACGAGGACACGGCCGGCGAGGATCAGAGCCTGGGCGCGCTCACGGGAGGCAGCGTGGCCCTGGTCGACGAGGAGCTTGTCGAGGCGGATCTTTTGGGGGCGCTCTTTTGTGGGATTGGCCATCTGTGCGCTCTGTCGCATGGTTTAAAGAGCTGCCTCTATCTTTTCATGGTTGTGCATGGGGATCACCGGGATAAAAGAATGCGGCGGAAGTTTGACCATTTTCGGGTAAAGTTACACTGGTGTCGCTCGAGAGAGCCGCAGTTTCCCAAATGATGGTAAATAGTTGATGTTTGTGCAATCTGCTTCAGGCTCAGGTGCGTTTTTATGTATAGAGAAACGGGACTCGTGAACTCACCGCCACCGTCGGCGCAGGATGACGCGGCACTGCTGGCGTCGGTGCACCGGGGCGACGAATCCGCGATGGCGTCGCTGTTCGACCGCTACTCGAAGATTGTGTACTCGGTCGCGCTGCGGGTACTGCGGGACCCGGCCTCGGCCGAGGATGTATTGCAGGAAGTTTTTATGCAGATATGGCGCAATCCGAATAGTTTCGTGGCAACGCGGGGCAGCCTGGGCGGCTGGCTGGCGGTTGTGGCGCGAAACCGGTCGATCGATGCGCTGCGCAGAAAGCGGCCGAGCGAACAGGTGGACGATATGGCGCTGGCTTCGAACTACAACCTGGCGGATGAGGCGGAACGGAATAGCTTGATGGAGAAGGCGCGCGGGGTGATCCGGCTGCTTCCAATGGAGCAACGCAAGACGCTGGAGATGGCATTTTTCGATGGGCTGACGCACTCGGAGATAGCGGAGATGACGGGCGATCCGCTGGGTACGGTGAAGACGAGAATACGCAGCGCGCTGACCTCGCTGAGAAAGGCATTTACGGCATGAGCGAACCGCGGCGTATCACCTCGGAGGATCTGGCGTTGTTTGCCATGCAGCTGCTGTCCAAGGAAGAGGCTGCGGAGGTCGCAGCTTATGTTGCGCTGTCGACCGATGCGCGCCGGGAGCTTGCCGAGATTCAGGGGGATCTGGCGATCTATGCGCATACGGTCGATGTGCACTCGCCGCCGGCGCAGGTGCGCGAACGGTTGATGAAGCAGGTAGCTCGGGAGAAGAAGGCAGTTCCGATCGAGCGTCCGGTTGTGGCGGAGGCGCGTGTGCCGGAGGCTGCGGTTCCACCGGGTACGATCTTTACGGAGTCGGGGGCGATTGTTCCCAGTTATGTGACTGAGGAGATAGCGCCGAAGCGCGGAATCGGCAGCAGGGTTCTGCCGTGGGTGGGGTGGGCGTTGGCGGCTGGACTGGCTCTTACCGCAGGCAAGTTGTATTACGAGCGAGAGGCCATGCGCGAGGCTATGCGCGGAGCGATGACGGCGCAGGCGAGCACCATTGACCGGCTGACGGCGGATGTTGCGGCGGCACGGCAGGTGACGGATACGATGACCGATAGTTCGGCGATGCGGGTGACGTTGACGAAGGGCAAGACGGCTCCGGCTCCGCAGGGCAAAGCAACCTATGTTGCGAGCAAAGGCGCGCTGATCTTTCTCGCGAGCAATCTGGAGCAGCTGAAGCCGGGCAAAACGTATGAGCTTTGGCTGATTCCGGCAGAGGCCGGGGGGAGCCCGATTGCTGCGGGAACGTTCCGGCCGGATGAGCGCGGCAATGCCAGCGTGATCATGCCTCCGCTGCCGAAGGGAGTCGAGGCGAAGGCCTTTGGGGTTACGGTAGAGGATGAGGGCGGGGCAACAGCACCGACTCCGCCGATTATTCTGGCTGGGGAATGACTGCAGGGTTTATAAAGCCGAACAAAGAGCCATCCTGTAAAAGGATGGCTCTTTGTTGGTTGCGGGATTTGGAGCTGATGGATTGCGAATGGTTATGGCTGGGTGACGCGAACCGAGACGCCGTTGCCCTGGAGTGGGATGGTGAGGTCGAATGCGTCTATATCGGTGCGGATGACGGTCATAAAGTTGGATTCGGGAGACGTGACGTAGACTTTGCCGGTTGGTGTGCCGTTGGTGACGGCGATGTAGTTGGGGTGGCCGTTGAGGTTGGGAGTGCTGCCAGTGACGGGATTGACGGGGATGGGGATCGTCGCCGTGACGGTGTTGGTGGTGAGATTGATGACCGAGACGGTGCAGTTGCCGAGCGGAAGGGCGGCGGTGGGAGGGGCGCAGGGCAGGTTGGGGTTGCCGCCGTTGACGACGTAGGCGCGGCTGTTGATTGTATCCTGCAGGACGCCAACCATGCGGGGATTGATGCCGACAGGAACGGTTGCGATAACTGTGCCGAAGCCCACCGCGTCGACTGGATTGTTGGGATCGCAGTTGGGATTGGTGGTGGGGAGAGCGTTCGCCGAGCAGAGCGGAATGCTGATGATGCTGACTGAGCCGGCGTGGACGCCGTCGCCTGCGTTGGCGACGACCATCTCGTTGCGGGCCGGCGCGAAGTCTGCCCAGAGGGGCGATTGGCCGACGGTGATGGGATTCGTGGCTGGCGCGGGCACAATGTCGGGCAGGTTGGTCTGAGCGTTGATGACGCTTACCGTGCCATCGGTCTGGTTCATGATGAAGGCGCGCTTGGCGTCGGCGGTCATGACTCCGTAGACAGGACCGCTGCCCACGGGGATTGGATTGGGATCGATGGTGTTGCTGGTGGTCTCGATGGTGGAGACCTGACCGGGGCCGCCGCCGACGCGCTGGCTGATGGCGTAGACGCGTGGGGCGCTGGCAATGCCGACTACATAGATCGGCGTGAAGGCTGGGTTGATGGCGAGTTCCTGCTGCAGGTTGAGGGGTTGGCCAACGAATTGGGAGATGGCGTTCAAGCCTGGGTCGGAGACGTAGGTATTGGCGCCCTCAGGAAAGATGCTGACAGGGTTGGCACCGGGAAGAAGCGTGGTCTGGAGGACCTGGCTCTGCAGGAGCTGGGTGCTGATGTCGAAGGTGGTCAGGGTATGGTCGCTGTTGAGGGTGTAGCCGATGTTGCCGCCGCTGTTGAGGATCAGATAGTAGGGATCTACGCCGATCTGGGCGGTGATGAGAACAGAGTCGCCGGAGAAGTCGATGAAGGTGACCAGGCCTGGAGTGGGATTGAGGAACGTAACAGGCGAGTTGGACCCTGCAGCAGTGGTGGGGAAGGAGAGATTGACCGTGGTGCCTGAGGGAGGACCAGACACTGTCGCACCGACAGCGATGCCCGCACCGACAACCGACTGGCCGCTGACAATGCCTGTAGCAGAAGACACTGTGATGGAGGAAGCACCCGCACTGAATGTAGCTGTGGTGTTCGCTGCAGCAGAGCCGGTAGTGGAGATCGCCACGGCGAACTTCTGCGGTTGGGCTGCAGGGCCGACAGGATTGATGGCGCTGACGACGGGGCGGTAGGTGTTGCCGCAGCCGATGACGGATGCCATAGCGGCGGCTGCCAAAGCGAATCTGAATGGGGACCGGAGGGCCTGCGGCAGCGACCGAACGGCGCGCCGTTGTGGCCGCGACTGGGTGTTTCCTTCTGCTTCGATTCTTGCTAAGTGCAAAACTGCTCCCACGGTGGTGCTGGTGTTGGCTATGCTCAAGGTTTGATTGTAAATCAC
>DATMPD010000130.1:0-10508 GCA_035567955.1 Edaphobacter sp. | reverse complement strand
TAGCGGGAGGTTGTGGTCTTCGATGCGTTGCTTGAGGAGATCGTAGCTGTCGACGCGTTGGCTGCCGCCGATGATTTCGCCGTAGCCCTCGGGGGCGAGGACGTCGACGCATAGGGCCTTCGTGGGGTCTTTCGGGTCGGGCTGCATGTAGAAGGCCTTGATGGCGGCGGGGTAGCGGTGGATCATGACGGGCTTCGAGAATTGACTGCTGATGTAGGTCTCGTCGGGAGAGCCGAAGTCGTCGCCGTATTTGTGGGGGGCTTCAATTTTGCCGGCTTTGTACGCTTCGTCCAGCATGGCGTGGGCTTCGTCGTAGGAGAGGCGGGGGAAACGGTTTGGGATAGCTGGCTTAACCGCAGATCCCTCCGCTTCGCTGCGGGATGACAACAAAGGGGAGGTTGCGGAAGTCTCGGGGGCGGAGCCGGGGGTGGGATTCGTATCAGAAGCCAAGCCTCCATCGGGGGCGATGACGGCTTCTAGTTTGGCGATGTCTTTGCCTATGACTTTGAGGTCGGCGCGATGGTGGGCGAGGACCGTGGTGACGATGTGGGTGATGTAGGCTTCGGCGAGGTCGAGGAGGCCGTCTAGTTCGAGGAAGGCGACTTCGGGTTCGACCATCCAGAATTCGGTTAGGTGGCGGCGCGTCTTCGATTTTTCGGCGCGGAAGGTGGGGCCGAAGCTGTAGACCTTGCCGAGGGCGAGGGCGGTGGCTTCGACGTAGAGCTGGCCGGATTGGGTGAGGTAGGCCTTGTCGTCATCGAAGTAGTCCATCTCGAAGAGTTCACTGGTGCCTTCGCAGGCGTTGGGCGTCAAGATGGGTGGGTCGGTGCGGATGAAGCCGTTGATGTCGAAGTACTCGGCTGCGGCGCGCATAATGGTGGCGCGAACGCGGAGGATGGCGGACTGGCGCGGGGTGCGGAGCCAGAGGTGGCGATGCTCCATGAGGAAGTCGACACCGTGCTCTTTGAGGGTGATGGGGAAGGGGGTTTCGTCGGAGACGCGCTGCAGGACTTCGACGTTTTCTACGTCGAGTTCGTAGCCGCTGGGGGCGCGGCTGTCGGCGCGGACTTTGCCGGTCACGGTGAGGCTGGATTCGAGGGTTAATTCTTTGAGGGTGTTGAAGACCTCTTCGGGGACGGCGGCTTTAGGGACGATGCCCTGGATGGTGCCGGTGCCGTCGCGGAAGATGGGGAAGAGGAGCTTGCCCGAGGCGCGGAGGTTGTAGAGCCAGCCGCGGAGGGTGACGGTCTGGCCTTCGTGCTGGGAGAGGGAGGCTATGGTGGCGATGGGGGCGGGAGCGATGGTCGTGGTCGTGTTCGTGGATTCAGACATTGTGCGGATATACCTTGATTTAGATTACCGGATTGGGCGGGCGGCGCGGTTGCGCGGTGTTGAAGTGCGGGAGTAAGCTGCTCGGCATGCTTGGTGGACGGAGTTGGGATAGCTGGATCGCGGAGTACTCGGAGAGCCATCAGCATCCGCTGAACCGGCTGACGCATACGTTTGGCATACCGATCATCATGCTGTCGCTGCCGTTGCTGATTGCGGGGATCGTGTGGCGCGGGGCGCTGTGGGTGGGTGTGGCGTTGTTTGTCGTTGGATGGACGCTGCAGTTCATTGGGCACGCGATTGAGGGCAAGCCGCCGGAGTTTCTGAAGGACTGGCGGTTTCTCCTGGTGGGGTCGCGGTGGTGGTTGGCGAAGATGCGCGGGAAGGCTTAGCTGAGACTGAGGTAGGCGGTGGCTATGTTCCCTGTCTAGTGCGCCATCTTCTCGAAGAATGTCTCGTCGGACGAACAGAGAAAGAGTTCATGCTTTCGAGGCTGTGGCTTCAGTGGCGCGCTTGAAGAGGTCGAAGGCCTGGGTGGCTTTCGTGGTGACAGAGTCGGGAGTTTCTTCGAGGTCGTGGGCGATTTCGAGGATGCCGGGGGTGTTCGCGGGAAGGGTGGCAATTTGTTTGGCGATGTTGTTCCAGTCGATGGTGCCGGTGCCCGGCCAGAGGTGATTGTCGTGCTGACCATGGTTGTCGTGGAGGTGGAGTTCGGCGATGCGGGGCCGGAGGAGTGCGATGGCTTCGTCGATGCCAAGGTTGTTTTCTGGATGCGAGAGGTGGGCGTGGCCGATGTCGAGGCAGACGCCGACGCGGTCGAAGTGGCCGACGCGGAGGATTTCGAGAATGTGCTCGGGGGTCGTGATTTCGTTTTGCAGGTTTTCGATGAGCAGGCGGACGCCGAGGGGGTGGGCGAAGGCCTTGAGGTGTTCGATGGCGGTGAGGGAGTTTTCTAGGGCGCGGGTGTCCCACGGGTCGCCCTTCTGGCCGAGGTGGAGGACGCAGGCTTCGATGGGAACCTGCTCGGCGGACTCGAGGGCGCGCTTGACCTCGTCCATGGCGGTGATGCGGTGGGATTTTTCAGAGTCGATGAGATTGATATTCGGGGCGACGTGGCGAGACCATTGGCCGCTTCCCCGGTCGCTGAGGTAGAGGGGCTGGTGGAGTGTGGCGGCGACGCCGGCGTTGCGGAACCAGGTGGCGACGTCGCGGACAGCGGAGCGGTCGCTGTAGTCGAAGTGGTGGCGGGCGGCGAAGAGCTCGATAGTTTGGGCGCCGGATTTGTGGAGGGCGTCGAGCAGGCCGGGGTGGAGGCGCTGCTGGAGGAAGACGTGGGTGGAGAGGGAGGGTTGCATCACTTGTTAAGGTACAGCAGTGCAGGGAGAGTGTGGTTGCGAATGCGACTGAGGGTCGCGGGGTTCGGCTAGAATCGGAAGGAAATGGGGAGGTTGAACAGCATGCGGGTGACGGTATGGGCGGCTCTGCTGGTTTGTCTTGCCGGCTCGTGGTTGCCTGCCGGCGACGCCTGGGCTCAGTCGACTGGGGCGACGACGGCGACGGTCGAGAGCCCCGGGCGTGTGGCGATGATGGAGGCGAAACTCGCGGACTGGCCTCAGTTGGGGCGGTACAGGGCGGCGAATGCGGCGTTGGCTCCTGCGGCAGAGGGCGAAGACCGGGTCGTTTTCTTCGGGGCTTCGATGACGGAGTTCTGGGGGAAGTATGGGACCAAGTTCTTTCCCGGGAAGCCCTATGTGAACCGCGGGATCAGCGGACAGACGACGGCGCAGATGGTGGTGCGGTTTCGGCAGGATGTGATCGGCCTGCATCCGAAGGCGGTCGTGATCCTGGGCGGGACGAACGATGTTGCGGGCAACACCGGGCCGATGACGCCGGAGATGACCGAGAATAACTGGCAGTCGATGGCCGACCTGGCGAAGGCGAACGGGATACGGGTGATCTTTGCGTCGATTACGCCGTCGACGGATTTCTGGTGGCACAAGGGACTAAAGCCGGCAGAGAAGATTCGGACGCTGAATGCATGGTTGAAGGCATATTGTGCGAGCCATGGGCTGACCTATCTCGACTACTACTCGACTCTGACGGATGAAGAAGGTGGGATGAAGAAGGAGTTTACGGTCGATGGCGTCCATGCCACCGCGAAGGGATATGCCGTGATGGCACCGCTGGCACAAGCGGCGATCGATGAGACCCTGGCGAAATAGTTCAACAACGAAGGGATGATTGGGGAGAGTGATGATGAAGAAGAGTTTGACGGTTGTGGCGTCTCTGGTGATCTGTCTGGCCGGGAATACGGGATGGGGACAGACGACTGCCGCTCCAGCGACGAACGTCCCGCCTGCTGCGCCTGCGGTATCTGCGAAAGAGATCGCTGTGATGGAGACGAAGCTGGCGGATTGGCCGCAGCTGGGGCGATACCGGGAGGCTAATGCGACGCTGGGACCAGTGACGCAAGGTGAGCAGCGTGTAGTGTTTTATGGGGACTCGATTACGGATGGGTGGGGTCGGCGGCCGGATACCGGAGATTTCTTTCCCGGCAAGCCGTATGTGAATCGGGGAATCAGCGGGCAGACGACGCCGCAGATGGTGGTGCGGTTTCGGCAGGATGTGATCAATCTGCGGCCGGCAGCAGTGGTGATTCTGGCGGGGACGAACGACGTTGCGGGCAACACGGGGCCGATGACGCCGGAGATGACTGAGGATAATTTCCGGTCGATGGTCGATCTGGCGAAGACGAATGGGATTCGCGTGATTGTCGCGTCGATCACGCCGGCGGCGGATTATCCGTGGCGGAAGGGGCTGGCACCGGCACCGAAGATCAAGGCGCTGAATAACTGGCTGCAGGGATATTGCGTGAATCACTCGGTGACGTATCTGGACTACTACACGGCGATGGCGGGTGAGGATGGCGGGATGAAGCCGGGAATCAGCTTCGATGGGGTGCATCCGAACGCGAAGGGGTACGCGATTATGGCGCCGTTGGCGCAGGCTGCTATCGATAAGGCGTTGGGCGGGAGGTAGGTTTCGCCGCTTGGTTGTTTACCAGTGTTTGATTGGGCTGAAGATGTAGTGGGTTTCGAGGAAGCGGGCGAGCACGAAGAGGGTAAGCATGATGCTGGTGGCCCAGGAGAAGACCCGGAGAGGAAGCGTCGAGGCGAGGGATGGATGAGGACTGGGTTCGGCCTCGCGGAAGATGATTGCGCCGAGAAGGGAGATGGCGGCGGAGAGGGCGATGAGGAGGAACACCTGAAGAAGCCGGTTGGCAAGGACCTGGGGTGGTTGGAAGATGGGCTGGGGGTTTTCGATAGAGAGGAAGAGGGTACGGAAGATAGCGTAGAGGCTGAGCATGCAGAGGAGGAGAGCTGCGAGTTTGGCAAATTCGAGCAGCGTGCTCTCTACGACCTCGGCTGCAGGTAGCTTCTCGCGTTGCTTTATGCCGACATGGTGCAGGAACAACGCACCGTCGGCGGCGATCCATACGTCCTGCAGGCGATTCCATACGTGGTCGGTGATGGCGTTTTGACCTACGCCGCCGAGCAGCGTGGCGAAAGATCGATCGGCCTTTGCCTGCCGCTCGATGTGCTGAATCATGAATTCGCCATGGTAGCAGAGAAGCTCTTCGATGAGACCGGCGGAGAGACTTTGCTTTGTCGGCATGGATTGGTCGAGCGACCAGATGGTAAGGATGAGCTGCCATGCCTCCATAGGCTCTTCGCGGGCAAGGTCATAGCTTTGCCTGAAAGCCCAGAAGAGGGAGTTGTATTCGGGAGCGTGTTGCGGCGTGGTCTGGAGGGTGATCCAGGCCCTTGCGAGCCGGTGGCGCTCGTGGCCGGTCACGATGGGAACCTTCGACAAAAAATTCTCGCGACGAAATCGTGGCCGAGAGGGTTTGCGGCTGGCGCGAAGGCTACGGATTTGGCGAGTTCGAGCAGCATGGTCCGGCTCCTCTAACCGGTGCTAGTTTACCGCTTTGGGAAGCAGTTGGATAACGCGTTCACGCTTGATGAGGGTCCTCAGCCTTTGCTGGCTATGGATGAAGACCAAGCCAGGAGTACTGCCATGCTGCGGAGACGCTTTGATAGTTTCCACCGAAGCGCACGTAGGCGCCGTCGGCATAACTGAATTTTATCGACTGGTGTTTACCAAGAGGCACCGAGGCTGTCACGCCAATGCGGGAGCTGGTTTGGCGAGTGGCGAGATTCTGTATCCCGCTCAGGCTGGTGACACCGCCGAACCAGAAGTTGCCGTCCAGGGAGAACCAAAGCCGTGGCTTGAAATCGTAACCCAGATGGCCCTCGAAGGAGCCGATCGGTTTCTCCGTTTGAGGTTGCGGACCCAAGGGCGAATAGTAGCGTTGATTCGTGGTGTAGAACCAGACTCCTCCGTACGCGTCCAGGAGCACGTGGCCCCGGCGTCGGGAGTATCCTAACTCCGGCTTGAAGGCCCAGCGGTTGCCACCCCAGTTGATAAGCTTGTTCGGGTCGTACTGCCCGGTGGGGGCCACCACCTTCAGGCTCACACCAATCAGAGCTTTCTGGGTCCACTTCACATACTCCTGTGCCGGCATTGCCGGGCCGCCCTTGAGGTTTACGGATAACCGAAGCGTTGTATCCAGAAGACCAGAGCGGTAGATCTGATGGTTCACGCTACCGACCTCGCCCTGGAAGGTTCCTATCCCATAGGGGATCGCAACGTTCAGGTTAGAAGAGCGGCCGAACATTCCGAATGAGTGATAATAGGTGAAAATCGGTACGCTGTAAGTTCCAGTCGCACCAGTAATGGGCGCGACCCCATTGAATAGAACACTGCCACTGTAATACGAATAGGTGAGGATGACTGCATTGGAGTGCAAGGCCGTAATGACGTAGGCTCGCGGAGACAGGTCCTGGGCGTTGAGCGGCGCGAGAGAAGACGCAACGAACATGATCGTCCAGATAAATTTTAGGACTGGGCGCATTGGTAGGATCTGCCAAACATCGTCTTGTGCGGGCAGCGACTGCGTGGCCCACTATTGCTTGAGCGCCAGCGGGGGGCCGCTGACACGTGCCGCGTGGAGGCTGATGTCGACCTCAACGCGGTTGGCGATCTTGATGAAGGGAATGCCGCTGTTCATTCCATAGTCCTTGCGGTCGAAGTCCCCTTCTCCTTTGATGTCGCCTGTGCCCGTTCCTATACCGGAGACTGTCAGTTTCAAGGTTTCGGGTTTTGTGACTCCCCGAATCGTGAAGGTGCCGGGTACGTCGAAGGTGTTTGGGCCGGTCTGAACAATTTTGGTTGAATGGAAGGTGATCAATGGATTGTGCTTGACATCGAAGAAATCCTCGCTTCGCAGTTTGTTGTCCTTCATGCCGCTTCCGGTATTGACGGATGCGGCTTGAATCTTGACGTCGAGGACTCCGGTGGTGACGTCTGTCGAGGTAAAGACCAGAGTGGCATCCCATTTGTCGAAATTGCCTTTGATAGCGACCGAGGCCTCCACAAAGAACTTGACCGTGCTTTGTACCGGCGTAATTTCGAAGACGGGAACTTGTGCTTGAGCTAACGGCGGTAAGCAGGTGGCCGCCGCAAGCAACGGCAGTAACGCCAGATATCTCATCTTCATAGGTTTTGCCTTTCCTGACGCGAAGTCTTGCGGGGAGGGCCGCTTGATTGCGCTAGGAGGCAGCGATTCCAACTTCCTAGCGTTTAGAAAAATGCTAGGCGCGCCTTACCCGGAAAGACACTAGCAAAAATGCCTGTCTGCGAACCAAAATGATCGCCGGGCTTATGGTCGCGAGTACGCGACTGCGGTGCCGTTAGTAGCCCGCGGCTTTGCCGAAGCTGCGGCGGTTGTCGTGGCCACCGAGGAGTTCATGGGTCTTGGGGTCGATGGCGATGAGTTCGCTGTCGCCCCAGACGCCGGGGTTGTGTTCGTCGGCGACGGCAAGGCGGTTGATGCTGTAGCCCATGGCTTTGAGCTGGTCGGCTACGTCTGCGGGAAATTTCTTTTCGAGGTCGATGCGGTCGGGCAGGTATTGGTGGTGGAAGCGCGGGGCGTCGGCGGCCTGCTGGATGTTGAGGCCGTTATCGATGGTGCTGATGATGTCGTTGGCGACGGTGGTGATGATGGTGGCCCCGCCGGGGGTGCCCATGACGTAGGCGAGATGCCCGCGTTTGTACCAGTGGCCGGGTGTCGTGAGGATGGTGGGGGTCATGGCGGAGAGCGGGCGCTTGCCGGGGGCGACGGAGTTGGCCGAGCTTTGGATGAGGCCGAACATGTTGGGGACGCCGATCTTCGAGGTGAAGTCGTCCATCTCGTTGTTGAGGAGGAAGCCGAGGCCCTCCACTGTGACTCCAGACCCGAAGCCTCCGTTGAGGGTGTAGGTGCTGGAGATCGCGTTGCCGTCGGCGTCGACGATGGAGAAGTGGGTGGTTTGCGTGGATTCTTTTACGGGCGCGACTTGAGGTGGGGGCGGCATGAAGCCTGCGGGACGAACGAGGTCTTTGCTGGGCGTGGGTTTGGTGGGGTCGATGGAGCTACGCCAGGCCGCGGCGTATTTGGGATTGGCCATTTGCTTAAGGGGGAGGGTGTTGAAGTCGGGGTCGCCGAGGTAGTCGCCGCGATCCATGTAGGCTCGGCGGAAGGCTTCGGTGATGATGTGAACCTGGGCGGCGCTGCGGTCGGGGCCGAGTTTGGGTAGGTTGTAGGTGGAGAGGATGTTGAGGATCTCGACGAGGACGATGCCTCCGGAGGAAGGTGGGGGCGCAGTGATGAGGTCGTAGCCGTGGTACTTGCCGCGGATGGGGGCACGCTCTTTGACCTGATAGGCGGCGAGGTCTTCGGCGGTGATGAGGCCTCCGCCGGCTCTTTCGAAGTCGGCGATCTGATGGGCCATTGCGCCTTTGTAGAAGTCGTCGGGGTCTTTGGAGATGCGGGTTAGAGTGGCGGCTAGTTCGGGCTGACGGAATGTGTCGCCCTCTCGGTAGAAGTCGCCGTTGCGCTGGAAGATTTTCGTTGAGAAGGGGAAGCGGGTCAGGTTTTTGCTTTGCAGGGCTCGGGCTTCGGCGTCGGAGAGGGTGTAGCCATCGGCGGCGAGCTTGATGGCGGGGGCCATGTCCTGCGCGAGGGTGAGTTTGCCGTAGTGTTTCTGCGCGTAGGTGAGACCGGCGACGGTGCCGGGGACTCCGCTGGCCTTGTAGCCGATGAGCGACATGCCGGGGACGACGTTGCCCTGCGCGTCGAGATACATGTCGCGGCTGGCGGCGGCGGGGGCTTTTTCACGGTAGTCGAGGAAGCGGGTCTTGCCGCTGTGATCGCGGATGAGCATGAAACCGCCGCCACCGATGTTGCCGGCTGCGGGGTAGACGACGGCGAGGGCGAAGCCGACGGCCACGGCTGCGTCGACGGCGTTGCCGCCTTGTTTGAGGATTTCGACGCCGGCGTCGGTGGCGTTGTGCTGGATGGTGACGACCATGGCGTGTTTGGTGGACGTGGGTTCTTCGGTGATGGGAACCGTCTGTGGTGCCCTTTGGGCTGCGAGTGTGGTGGTGATGAGGGCGATTGCGATGGTTGTCGCAGCGGAACGGTTTCCGAGATGCATGCAGCGGGCTCCAGAGAAATGTGAATAGTGGGCTGGGGACAGGATAGCGGTTACCGGGGCGGGGGAGCGAAAAGATAAATGTGAACGGTTTTGGATTCGTGACGGTCTTAGGGATAGCAGCACAGGTCGGCGAGTGAGAAGAGGCGAGATGGGTGTTCGGGTTCAGGCCTTGACGGAGTTGGTGGAGGATGGGCAAGACGAACTGCGTTGCGACGCAGCGATGGGGCGCGATGAACGGTTCGAAGAGATGGTCGCGCGGCAGGCGAGATTCATGTTTCAGGTGGCGTTTGGATTGCTACGGAACAGGCAGGACGCTGAGGATGCGGTGCAGGAGGCGTTTCTGAAGCTCTACCGCGGCGAAGCATGGCTGCGGATGGAGAACGAGAAGGGATTTCTGGCGCGGACGGTGTGGCGGGTGGCGCTGGATCACTTGCCGAAGGCGGTGGAGCAGATGTCGGATGTGGCGGAGATGCAGTTGGAAGCGAGTGGCTTGTCTGGCCTGGCTAGTCTGTCCCCGGAGCAAAGTGCTGTGGACGAGGACGAGCGTGCAATGCTGAGGCGGCTGATCGATGGGCTTCCGGAGGAGTTGAGACAGCCGTTGGTGTTGTCATCGGTAGAGGAGATGACGTCGCGGGAGGTTGCCGAGGCGATGGGGATTCCTGAAGGTACAGTGCGGACGCGGGTGATGCGGGCACGGACGGAGTTGCGGCGAAGGTTTGTGGCGATGAAGGAGGGGTAGCGATGAGAGACGCGATGAAGGAGTTCGAGATGCTTTTGAATGACGTGCTGCACGAGGTTGCGAACCCGGAGCCGGTCGAGGGTCTGAAGCAGCGGGTGATGATGCGGATGGAGATGGCGGCTGCGCAGTCTTCAGAGCTGGAGAGTATGGCGAAGAGTATGGCGCTGTTTGAGGAAAAACAGAAGCGGGAGGGCGTCCTCGCGTCGCTTTGGAGCAGCTTGCGGGAGCTGGTGCGGCCGAATGAGCTGCCGCCGCTGGTGCTGGAGTCGCGGCCGGTTGCGGTGGTCGATCGCATGGCTGCGGCGAGGAGCTATCGCTCGACTCTGTGTGCAGTGGGGGTGCATGTGCTGGCGATTTTGCTGATTGGGATTCTAGTGAAGACGCATGTTCGGTTTGCCGCGCCGGTGAAGGCGATGGTGGTGACGGACCTTTCGGTCCCGCCACAGGCTCCGCCGAAGCTGGATAAGATGGGTGGCGGTGGCGGGCAGCGCGGGCCGACTCCGGTGACCAAGGGTACGCCGCCGAAGTTTGCCGATACGCAGATTGTGCCACCGAATAAGCCTCCGCTGGTGGAGCCGAAGATTCATATCGAGCCGACCATCGAGGTGCAGCAGGATGTGAAGATGGCAAGCAGCATTCCGCAGATCGGCATTGCGAGTTCGCCGCTGGTGGGAATGTCGATGGGCAATGGGTCGGGCACGGGGTTGGGTTCGGGGAACGGCTCCGGGCTTGGGCCTGGGTCGGGTGGGAATACGGGTGGCGGGCCGAGGCGGATCGGCGGTGGTGTTTCAGCGCCGGTGCTGATCTATTCAGTTGAGCCTGAGTTTTCCGAAGAGGCTCGC
>DATMPD010000129.1:0-5271 GCA_035567955.1 Edaphobacter sp. | reverse complement strand
GCGGGGGAGCAGTTGCCATTCAGTGAGTTTCTCGAACGCCTCTCTTCGCCTAGTTATATCTGTTCCATTCGCCTGGAGCCGCTGGGCGCAGTGGGCCTGTTGGAACTTGAACTCGCGCTGGCCGCACCTATTGTGGATGTTTTGCTGGGCGGAGTGGGACGAGCATGGCCGACGCGGGAGCTGACTGAGATCGAGGAGGCCATTTTGACGTCGGTGGTGCAGATGGCAGTGCAGGAGCTGAACCTGGCCTGGCAGTCGGTTGGGTTGGAGTTCGTCTTTGAGAAGCGGGAGTCGGAGCCCACGGTGCCCCGGATGCTGACTGCCGGAGAGAAGACGTTGTGCGTGAGCTTCGAAGCGCGAATGCCGGAGGCGCAGGGCGCAATGAATCTGTGTTTACCGGCGGTTGTTCTGAATGCGATTTTGCGACGACTGATCTCCGAGGGGGATCGTCCGAAGAGGCGGTCGAAGGAAGCCCACGCGAGGATACGTGAGCTGATGGGAGAGGCCAAGTTCGGCACCGTGCTGCAGTTTCCCGTAATGCGTCTGCGAGCAGGTGAGCTTGCGGCGTTGGAGCCCGGAACCGTTCTGCGTCTTCCTCTGCCAAAGCACTCGACCTCTGAGCTCCGTGTAGGCGGGTTGCAATTTGGATGGGCGCATCCGGTGCGAACGGGAGAGCACCGCGGGGCGCAGCTTGAAACAAGCGATGACGACGTTGAACCGAACGACGCTTCGGACCGCTTGAATATTGACGACGTAACGAGTGTGAATTGAGAGAGAGGAAGACATGATGGAAAAGGTGACGGGTTCGGGTGAGATTGCCGGAGTTGATCCGGGTGTTGCTTTGCTGTGTGACATAGAGCTGGATGCGACATTACAGTTTGGCTCGCGCGAGATGCCGTTGCGCGAGGTTTTGGAACTGGGGCCGGGGGATGTCGTGGAGTTGGACAGGCATGTGTCGGACCCCGTCGACCTGGTCGTTGGCGACAGGATTGTGGCACGAGGCGAGGTGGTCGTGGTCAACGGCAACTTTGCCCTGCGTGTTACCGAGGTGGCGACGCCGCAACTGAGACTGGAGAGTATACGATGCCTTTTCTAATGAGGAAGACCGTAGAGACCAATGCATTTGTGCAGGGTACGCAGGCAAGCAATGGACCGGCCTGGGAGCCGGACGAATACAGGCCATCGAAGACCGTCGCGGGCCTGGATGGTTTGGGACTGCCTGTCCCGCAGGCGCAACAACGACGACTTTGCGGCAACGCAGAGTGCATGAGTGGATGGACGCTGCCATGGCGAAATCGGCGGCGGCCGATCTTCGAGGCGCAGTGGGGCTGCAGCGGACGCTGCATGCTTGCGATGGTGCGGGCAGCGGTGCGGCGCGAACTGGGAGATGGTGGCGCACTTTCGCCAACTCCGCATCGCCACAGAGTTCCGCTTGGGTTGTTGATGCTGGCGCAGGGATGGATTACGCACCCGCAGCTGCAAAAAGCGCTGGCGGCGCAGCGAGAGAGTGGTACGGGGCGAATCGGCGAATGGCTTATGCGCGAGTGCGGAGTGCAGGCGGAGCAGATTGTACGTGGCTTGAGCCTGCAGTGGGGATGTCCCGTACTGACGACGGAGGGATTCTCTCCTGAGGCGATGGCTCTGGCAGTGCCAAAGATGTTTGTCGAAAAATTTGGGTTGTTGCCTCTGCGCGTTGCGGGATCCCGGATTCTGTACCTGGGCTTTGGGGACCGGTTGGATGCCTCTGCTGCATTTGCGACAGAGCAGATGACAGAGTTGAAGGTGGAGAGCGGTGTGGTAGAAGGCGTTTCGTTCGAGGCCGCACGTAGCAGGCTGCTCGCCTGCGATGGGGCGGAAACGAAGTTGGTAGCAGCTGAAGATAAGGATGCGATGGCAGCGAAAATCACTGCAATTTTGGAACAGCAACAGCCGATAGCGTCCCGCCTGGTCAGGGTGCATCAATACTATTGGTTGCGGATGTGGCTGGAGAGTGGCGCTCTGGGCAAAGCGGGGAATCTACCGGCAACGAGCGAGGATGTGAAAGACTATGTTTTTTCCGTTGGGACGTGCGACTGACGTCTCTGGATGGCTGAGCGTACGAAGAAAAAGAGGGCCCCATTGGCCCTCTTTTTTTATGGCGACTTAAACCTTCTATTTCGGCATGAAGCCAGATGGAGAAGATGCTCCGGGAGCGGTTGCGGCGGAGGTGCTCTGGCCGGAGTCCTGGGCCGGCCCAAGACCGAGCTTGATGATGGCGCGAGAGTCGGGGATAAGCTTCGTCTGCCAGCCGTTATCGCTTTGGAATTTCTGCATGGCGGCTTCGGTTCCAGCGTCCCAATGACCCGAGGCCTCGCCCGTGAGGTAACCGGATTTGATCAAAGAGGTCTGGATCTGGGTGGCTCGGGTATCGTCGATTCCACGCTGCGCGGCGGGTTTGGCTGCTTTCGAGCGCTTATTGAAGAGCTTAGGCGAAGTAGGGCCACGACGAGCGTGAGTTGATGCCAGGGATGGTAACGAGGCGGACAGTAGCAGAGCCGAACTCAGAAATGCTTTACCAAACGTCATAATCGGACATTACCCTGGGTCAAGTATTGAGCAAGATTTGCACCCCGCCCATCGCTGTGTCGCTAGAGTATATGGAGAGCGGCGTGTATGGCAACCAGAGGTTGACCAATTCGGATACATCTTTTGTGTTGATTCTTTGTGTGGTGTGCAAGTCCGGCCGCAAGTCAAAGCACAGCCGCTACTTGCACACCACACCCAACTCAGTTACGGAAGGGTTCCCCCCACGTAGGAGTTCAAGTTTTTCTGGGTGGGAGACTGAATTACAAAGACAACGTCGTCCTTGGACTTGAGGGTCGAGACGATAGCACGATAGCTGGCTTCGTCGGTAACAGGTTTGCGGTTGATTGCCGTGATGATCGCGGTCTTGCCGAGGCCGATCTCGTCAGCAAAGGAGCCGGGACGAACGCTGGTGATGATGACCCCGCCCTTGATGCCGGTCTTTGCCGCGACTGCGGGTGGGATCGCTGAGACGGTGATACCGAGCTTGCCTTCTCCTGCATCTGCTTCCTGAGGAGCGGGGGATTCGTCCTGCTGGCCGGTGATGTCGGCATAGGTTTTGGCGCGGTCCCCAATGACGACGTTGGCACTATTCTGTTTACCGTCGCGCAGGTAACCGATCTTGACGGTTGAACCGACGTGGCGGGCTGAGATGTCGTTTACGAGATCGTCGCCGTCTTTGATATTGCGACCGTCGATCGAAACAAGGACGTCGCCGGCCTGGATGCCCGCCTTGGCAGCACCACCGTTCGGGGTGACGACACCAACAATCACGCCATTCGTGAACCCATAGACGCGACCCACTGCAGAGGACTGAGCGGTCTGGAACTGGATGCCGATGGAGCCGCGAACAACCTTATGTTCGGGTCCGATGAGCATGTTGTAGACGTTCGCGATGATGTTGGCCGGCATGGCAAAGCCGACACCCTGCGAACCCATGGATTGAGTGTAGATGGCAGTGTTCATGCCAACGACCTGGCCGGCCATGTCGACGAGCGGACCGCCGGAGTTGCCAGGGTTAATAGCCGCATCGGTCTGGATAAAGCGCTGGAACTGGGTCTGGGAGACGCCGTTGGCGCTGGCTTCTTCGATACTGCGGTTCTTGGCGGAGATGATGCCTGCAGTTACCGTCTTCGACAGAGAGAAAGGGCTGCCGATGGCTAGAACCCAATCTCCAACCTGGGCACCGTCGGAGTTGCCAAGCTTGATGGTCGGAAGAGGCTCTTTGGTGTCGATTTTGATAACGGCGATGTCGGTATCCTTGTCGACTCCGATTACAGTGGCAGGACGGCCGGGATCGCCGGCGTCGTCAGGATCGCTCGAGAGCCGAACGTAGATTTTATCGGCTTTGTCGACGACGTGGTTGTTGGTGATGATGTAGCCCCGGCCATCAACGATGAAGCCTGAGCCGAGGGCACGGCGTTCGCCGCCGGCACCGCCGTCGCCATCGTCACCGCCCTGACCGCCGAAGAAGCGATTGAAAAAGTCCTGCATATCGCCGGGGGACTGCTGGCTATTGTCGTCGCCATCGGGATTGTTTGGCTGGGGAAGTCGCTGCCCACCGCGTTTGCGCTTATTGGTGGCGGGCTTTGGCAGCTCCTCTGTGTTGATGTTTACGACGGCGGGTCCGACTTGTTTCACGATCTGCGAAAAGCCGTTGGAGAGGGCCACCGGGGATGGAATGATGAGGGGGCGGGCGTCGGAGGAATTGACGTTGGACTGCTCTTTGCCGCTGACGTTGCGTGTGAGGACCGAGCCGGCGAGAATGCCAACCGACAAGGTCGCCAGGAGAGTAAACGTCATGGCGAGGCGGCGGCTGCGGATGCGCTCAAGCAAAGTGGGAGGAATGTTATTCGGTGTATCCATCAGTAGGTCTTGACCTCGTTTATTGTGCATTCGATGCGCCGGACTATAGGCACGGCATGAATCTTAAGTATAGTCGCTGTTTCCCGCTCTTGTTCTCTTGTGGAGGAAAGCAACTTCGCAGGTAGTTTAGACGCGAATTAAGGGCAAAAGTCTTCTGAAACTTTATCCGGGGTGTGTGGGGAGTGGAGCCGCTCGGGAAAGGAGTTCGGTGAATCCGATACCGGCCAGGATGAGCCCTGCGCCCAGGAGGGAGCGGCTGCCGAGATGCTCGTGTAGCACGAGGTAGGAGGTCAGGCAGGCGAATACTGGTTCGAGGGTGAGAAGGATAGCGGTGTGGGTGGGGGGAAGGTGCTGCTGGGACCAGCTTTGGATGGTGAACGCGGCGGCGGTAGCCAAGAGGCTGGTAACGGCGATGGCGACGACGAGGCGGGGCGTAACGGACAGGTGCGGTCTTCCGCCCAACGGTAGTGTGATGACCATGATCAGGGCAGCTGCGCCGATCTGGAGGGTTGCTAGTTGGCCGGTCGGGACTCGCGGCGAGGTGTGGGCGAGGGATAACAGATGGCCGGCGAAGGCGATGGCGCACGCCAGGGTGAGTAGATCACCGGGGCCGATGCTCACGAAGAGATTCTGAGGCGACGTTCCGGCCGGGGTTGTGAGAAGGAGCAGGCCGGAGAAGGCGAGAAGGGCTCCAATGGCGGCGGTCCAGCGTGGGGGTGGGGTGTTGGGGGAACGAAGGGCTGGGACGAGGGTGAAGAGTGGGACGAACACGACGACGAGGCCGGTGATGAAGGCGGACTTCGCTGGGGTGGTGCGGGCGAGGCCGGCGGTCTGGAATTGATA
>DATMPD010000128.1:0-14234 GCA_035567955.1 Edaphobacter sp. | reverse complement strand
GCAGAAAAAATTAACACAACAGCAAGAACAGCAGCAAAACAAAGGCGATAAATCGGTCGCTCGCCTTCGGTTTTGCTCCCATCGTTACACCCAACGACCAAAGTAGTCGTTATCCAGAGAACCAATAGGAAACAACGAATTGCGCGTGGCTTAAGGAATGATACGCGCGGGAAGAAGAAATTTTCTGAATCGCTAGACCGACTGGTCTACTCTACTCCAGTGCGAGGCAAAAAGCCTCGGAGATTCAGGAGGTATCACACAATGTCAGCACTCAAAGGTACAGCTCTTATCACTGGCGCTTCCACCGGTATCGGCGCAGTCTACGCAGATCGCCTTGCAAAACGCGGTTACGATCTCATTCTCGTTGCTCGCAGCCAGGAAAAGCTTTCTGAAGTTGCCGCGCGATTGAAGACCACCGGCCGCAGGATCGAGACGATCACTGCTGACCTGACGAAGAAGGAAGACGTTCAGCGCGTGGCCGAGCGGCTAACCACGGACCCGGCAATTACTGCGTTGGTGAACAACGCCGGTCTGGGGAGCGCAGGCAAACTTCTCGATTCGAACATCGACGATCTCGAGTCGATGATCTATTTGAACGTCACGGCGTTGACGCGGCTGGCGCTTGCCGCTCTGCCTGGTTTTGTGGCGCGCAAGAACGGTCTGCTGATCAACATTGCCTCCGTCGTTGCCCTTGCGCCCGATCTTTTGAACGGCACCTACAGCGGCAGCAAGGCGTATGTGGTGAACTTTACGCAGGCACTCAAGAACGAAGTCGAAGGCAAAGGCGTGACGGTGCAGGCTGTGCTGCCTGGCGCGACTGCAACACCCTTCTGGGACAAGGCCGGCCGCCCGGTGGAAGATCTGCCGAGCGAGATTGTGATGACCGCTGAGGATATGGTGGATGCCTCCCTCGCCGGTCTCGACAAGCATGAGCTGATTACCATTCCCGCTCTGCCTGACATCGCTGACTGGGAGAAGTACGATGCGGCGCGCAAGGCTCTGGGTCCGAACCTTTCCCGTCAGAAACCGGCGGCTCGTTATGGGATTCAGAACTGAACCTGTTCAATGAAGAGTCGCAAGGAGCCTCTTATGGCCGCAAAATCGACGCGTGAGCATTTGATCGATGTGGGTCTTGGGCTAATGCACCGAGACGGGTACAACGCCACCGGGCTGTCCGACATTTTGAAGGCGGCGGATGTACCCAAGGGCTCTTTTTATCACCATTTCGGCAGCAAAGAGGACTTTGCCGCAGCTGCATTGGAAAGGTTTGCGATACGCGAGGCGGAGCACGCGGCGGAGGTCCTGAACGATACGACGACCCCTCCGTTGAAGCGTCTGCGACGTTATTTCAACGATCTCGTGAAGATCTATGGCCAGAAGGGACCGATTCCCGGTTGCATGATGGGGCGCTTCAGTCTGGAAATCGCCGAGGAGAGTCCGCAGCTGCGAAAACAGATCAGCGCTTCGTTCGACCACTGGCAGCACACGATCGCGACAGCGATCCAACAGGCAGTTTCGCAAAAAGAACTCCCTGCCGACACGGATCACGAGTCGCTGGCTGGCTTCCTGCTCAACAGCTGGGAGGGGGCTCTGTTGCGTTCGCAGGCGGAAAAGAGCAACGCTCCGCTCGAAACCTTCGTGCGCTACGTCTTCGACGAATTGCTGAGCACGGAATCCAAGGCAAGGCGAGCGGCAACCCGGTGATCGCCTGGTTATCAACGCGTCGCCCAAAGGATGCGGGCGGTGCAATTTCATTCACTTTACGGTCGTGCCCTTTATGAGGCTTCAGGTAAAACGCATAGGAGAAATAAAGATGGCAAATCCAATTTTGGTCACCGGCGCGGCAGGGCGCATCGGCGGGGTAGGGCGCACGATCACCGAACTGCTCTTGAAGCAAGGCCGGGCGGTCCGTGCGATGGTGCGAAAGGAAGACGAACGCGCGCAGGCGTTACGCGATATGGGTGCCGAGGTGGTGGCCGGCAGTCTGCTCGATCTCGATTCGATGCACCGGGCAGTCGACGGAGTCGAGACGATGTACTTCGGCATGTCCGTTTCGGCTGACTATCTCGCCGCGACGGTCAACGCAGCCGCAGTGGCGAAGCATCATGGCGTGAAGGCGTTCATCAATATGTCGCAGATGACGGTCTTACAGATGAGCATTACTGAAACAACCGCGAGCCCGCAGCATAAGCTGCACTGGCTCGCCGAGCAGGCTCTGAATTGGTCGGGTCTACCGGTAGTTCACGTGCGGCCGACAGTGTTTCTCGAAGGCCTCTTCCTGATTATGACTGCGGATTCTGTCAGTAAATCAAATCAGATCAGGCTACCGTTCGGCGAGGGCAAGACTTCCCCCGTCGCAGCGGAAGACGTTGCACGTGCGGTCGCTGCGCTGCTGGTCAATCCGCAGCCATACATCGGCAAGATCTATCACCTGACCGGTCCTCAGTCCGAGAACATCCACTTCTATGCACAGGAGTATTCGAAGGCTCTTGGCCGCACCATCACCTATCAGGACATTCCGGTCGAACCGTGGCGGGAGGGGTTGCTCAAGAGCGGCCAGCCGGTTCACCTGGTGAACCACCTCGCGACGTTGGCCGATCTGCACCGCGCGGGAAGGTTTGACCGGATGTCGGACGACGTCCTCACGCTGACCGGGCAACTGCCTTTGAGCGTGCGGGAGTTCATCAGGAGAAATGCGGCGGCATTCACCGCCTCGGCAAAAGAAGTCTAAGCGTCTGCGGAGTGCGGGCGGTGCAATTTCATTCACTCGAAGGACGGCTATCTCGACTGTCTGACAAACGGTGTTCACCACAAGGGAGAAGCAAATGTCCACGATTCATCTTCACCAGACAACTACCCTCACGCCCGAGCAGTACATTGCCTCCCTAGGGAGGTTTGAATTCACCCGATAGACTTGTCGAACTGGCGGGCTCAGATTCGAAGCTCGATTTGACCCGAAACAACAAGGAAATGCCTGATGCGATTCATTGACCGCGAAGAGGTTGCCAGACGGCTCACGTATGAGATGTGCATCCCGATCGTGCGCCACGCGATGATCGCATTCTCAAAGGGCGAAACGAAGCAACTCTTGCGGTCGATCATCCCTCTGTCCGAGGGTCGCTTATTCGGAATCATGCCGGGTGCGATGGGGACTCGTGCCCCATTTGGCGCGAAGTTAATCAGCATTTTCCCCGAGAACTTCGCTCGTGGAATACAGTCGCACCAGGGTCTCGTCATACTATTCGATCCCGAAACCGGCGCGCCCGTTTGCGCGGTTGACGCCGGCGAGATCACGGCCATTCGTACGGCAGCCGCGAGCGCGGTTGCCACGGACGCGTTGGCGCGCAAAGACGCCCGGCGCTTGGCTCTGCTCGGCTATGGCGAACAGGCTGAAACCCACGCCCGTGCAATCCAGAAGATTCGCAATCTGGAGTCTATCGTGGTCTGGGGGCGGTCATCCCACCGGGCGCAGGCCTTCTCGGAGCGGATGCAGGCAGAGCTCAATGTGCCTATCGCTGCAGCAGGTGTCGTCCGAGAAGCAGTTGCCGACGCTGACATAATCTGTACCGTTACCTCGGCGGCCGAGCCAATCTTAAAGGGAGCGTGGGTACGGCCCGGTACGCACCTGAATTTGGTCGGCTCAAGCTATGATGGGCCCGCGGAAGTGGACAACGACCTCGTCATCCGCTCGCGCTTCATCGCCGACAGTCGCGAGGGCGTTCTAAACCAGGGCGCGGAGTTTCTTCGGGCCAAAGCGGCTGGCCTGATTCGCAATGACCACATCGTCGCTGAAATTGGTCAAGTGCTCGCGGGCGAGATTGAAGGACGTCGTTCGCCAGAGGACATCACGGTCTACAAGTCCCTTGGCCACGTCGTCCAGGA
The DNA here is from genome assembly GCA_035567955.1 of Edaphobacter sp. GTDB lineage: Bacteria > Acidobacteriota > Terriglobia > Terriglobales > Acidobacteriaceae > Edaphobacter. Next base: position 10,352 of record DATMPD010000128.1, on the reverse strand, counting down.
CTTGGCGACCGCGTGGGCGCTCTACTCTCAGCATGAATGACCGCTGGTTCGCGCAAGGCGGAACCGGAGGGATGCGGGCTGTGCAATTTCATTCACTCGAAGGACGGCCATCTCGACCGTCTGACAAAAAATGTTCACCAGAAAGGAAAGCAAAATGTCCACGATTCATCTTCACCAGACAACTACTCTCACACCCGAGCAGTACATCGCCGGGGTCACCGACTTCGGGCCGGGCCGCTCGAAGCTTTTTGGCAACAGCGCCGACGAGTACCTTAAAGTACATCAGCGAGACCGCACGCAGGCCGACGTCACCGAAGGCTCAGGCGGCATATGGGAGCGCCTGCACTACGACTGGTCCGATCCTAACCACGTCGTCCTGACGACTACCGACTCCAACGTGTGGGGAGGCGCCTCCGGTCACACCTACACCTTCACGCGTCGTCCCGTCGGCACCACCGACATTGACGTGGTTGTCGTGCGCGACGGCAAGAACCTCAAAGGACGGCTGCTCGGCTTCGTGCTTGGGAGTATCGGCAAGGGCGTATTGGAAAAGGCGTTTGTAAACAGCGTCAAGGCCATCGAAGCCCGGAACAGCGCGGCGAAAGAGAAATGCGCTGCCTGAGGAGGCGGTCGTTCCATGGGATTCCTGCGTGCGCGATCGCCAATGCATTCATCGACGGAGCGATCGGAGAACGACCCGTGGCTGAAGCCCGATTTTTGCGTGGGTTTGTCGTAGGGCTAAAGCCCTGCGCTTAAAACCCGAATGCGAGGGCAAAAAAATCTAGACGAGCGCAAAGCAAAAACAGGAGCAATGGATTAAGAAACAAGAGCAATGGATTAATTGTCTGGCCCGCCGGTTCGCGTCGAGGGAGCAGAGACGAGGTAATGCTTGAAGAAGTCGATGGTTTTTTGATGGACGGTTTCCACTGAGGGTGAAATAGGAGCTTCTCCAACATGCTCGAAATCGTGGCCTGCATTTTCTACCGCGATGAACTCAACCGGGAGGCCTAGGCGCCGATAGGCGTCTGCCATGCGGGCGGACTGGTCGAAGGGAACGAGGTCGTCTTCTTCTCCGTGAACGAGCAACAGCGGCGGAGCCTGCTTGGAGAGGTAAAAGATGGGACTGGCTTTCCGGTAGAGCTCGGGTTTTTCTTTCTCTGTGCCGCGAAAGAGCTTCACGATGACTTGGCCGGTGTGATGCTGGAACTGCATGGCGCCAACGGTGAAGTCGGATGCTCCGTAGTATGCGGAGGCGGCCTGCACTTTGCTTGAGACGTTTTGCCAGCTTCCGTCCCCTTCGAGCCCGGCGCTCTTGTCCGCGGTTGCGACCAGTTCGGCGAGATGGCCACCGGCGGACGCTCCGGCTACACCGATCCGGTCAGGGTCGATGCCGTATTTCGTCGCATTGGCGCGCAGGAATCGAATGGCGCACTTGCAATCTTCGATATCTGCGGGAAAAGGTGAATCTCCGCTGAGGCGGTAGAAGAGACTTGCGGTCACGAAGCCCTGGTTGGCGAGCAACTGCGCGCCGGAGTTGCCATTCTTGTCACCGCGCTCCCAGCCTCCTCCGTGAATCCAGAGTACTGCGGGGCTTGGAGTGCGAATGCGGCTCTTCGGGAGGAAGATATCCATTAATAAGGGCTTGCCTGCGCCGGTGCAGTATTGCACGTCGGAGACGACGGTAAATTGTGGCGCGGGGGGTTGCGCCAGCAGGGGAAGCGCGAAGAGGGGCAGGGCGATGAGAGGAAACCGCATGGATGAGTCTCCTTGATGTCTGGATGTGCTGGATGCTGGGCGATATTGTAACGGAGTTGCTTCAGGGCAATGTTGAAGGCGCGGAACCTTCCCCTTCGACGAGTTCAGGGGTCAGGATGAGAGCAAAGACTTGAAACGCAACGGCGAAGCTGTTCCACGCTGCGGGATGTGCCCATTTAGGTATATGGTGCAGGGTTCTGGAAGGTGCTCTAATTCTTCTCTGCGAGGAGAGACATGCCGAAACGGCTGGCCATTACGATTGCGGGTGCGGTGTCGCTGGGGAGTTACGAGGCGGGTGTGCTGTATGAAGTGCTGGATGCGATTCATCAGCACAACTGCGTTCCGGGAACGGCGGATGAGGATCGGATCGAGATTGATGTGCTGACGGGGGCGTCGGCAGGAGGGATGACGGCGGCGATTGTGGCGCAGAAGATGCTCTATGCCGCCGATGAGTTTCGCGATCCGTACGACAATCCGCTCTACAACGTTTGGGTGAAACAGATCAACCTGGTGGAGCTGCTGAATACGAAGAATGGCGGGTCGCCGGAGAGCGAGTCGCCGCTGCGTTCGGTTTTTTCGTCGAATATGGTGGAGCGGATTGCGGCGGAGACGTTGACGGCACGGTATGCGAACGGGGAGCCGCCGCCGCGCGTGACGCATATGGCTGCGGCGAAGTCGATCTCGCTGGGGATGACGCTGACCAATCTGAATGGCGTGGATTATGGCTACGATATGCAGCCCAATGGGAAGTTCGTCTTTACGCGGCATGAAGACCAGCTGACTCGGGTGCTCTCAGTGGGCGGGACCGACCACAAGGAGATTTGGGAAGAGATACGGGATGCCTCGGTCGCGAGCGGAGCGTATCCGCTGGCGTTTCGAGCGAAGGAGCTGGATCGGAAGCGAGCGGACTATACGAAGGGCAATCTGGAGCCGTGGACGGACGATCCGTCGCGGTTCACGTATACGGACGGCGGTGTGTTGCAGAACGAGCCGCTGGGCATGGCGAAGAATCTGGTGAACGCGATCGACCAGCACTGGAACAACGAAAGCCGCTTCTATCTGTTTGTGTCGCCGCATGGGAAGAATTCGAGTGCGGACTGGAACTTTCGCGAGGAGAATGCGGATTACTTTCACATGATGAAGCGGCTGGCTAAGGTGCTGCTTGGGCAGTCGGAGTTTCAGGACTGGATTAATGCAGTGGAGATGAATGAGCAAATTGCACTGATGGATGCTCGCGCTACTGAGTTGATGTGGGGGCTGAGCTCGGGCGAGTTGAAGAGTGCCAGTCTGAAACGTGTAGCGGACGGTCTGCTGAAGGTGTTGTTCAAGCAACCGAAGCGGGCAGGGAACAGGCGTGTGGCAAAGATTGGGACTGAGACCCTGGTTGATGCGAGGCGGCGGATCGAGCACCAGTACAAGGAGGAGATCGCGGTTCTGGGTGCGGGAAGCTACAGCGCCGATGCGTTTCGCGATACGGTGCTGGCGTTTGAGACGGCGGCGAATCTCGGCGAGCGCGACTATATGCGGATTTATGGGATCGCGGTGTCGGAGGAGTTGCTGGCGGGGGCGGAGCTGTCGGCCTTCCTGGGGTTCTTCGATCAGCGTTATCGTGACCATGACTACGACAGAGGGCGCATGGTAGCGCGGGGGGTGCTGACCGATCCGGTGCTGAGCGAGCCGGGAGAGCTGGGGCCGATACGGTACTCGCCGACGCGGACGAATCCGATCCAGACGAGCCTGAATGGACTGTTGCTGAGTCAGCTGCCGATCGAGGAGCAACAGGTTTTTCGCGACGGGATGAAGAAACGGGTGAGCGAGATGGTGCGGGACCTGATTGGGTTCTGGTCGTATCCGGCGGACGTGGTGGTGATCGATCCGCTGATGAATGCGATTTTGAATCATTTGTTTCGCGAGTAGCGGGGTGTTGGAGGAAGGTGCGGTCCTGGGTCTCCCGTTTTGCAAAAAAGCAAACGGGATGGCGAGGATTGCCATCCCGTTCGACGACCTCAAACACTGGGGGGTTCGAAACAAACACCTCAGCGTTCAACGACTCAAATAGAGCTCAGACCCGGCACCGGAGTGATCGTGGTCACGCCGTTCAAGGTCCAGGTCACACTGTAGTCAGAGCCCTGACGTTATGCGTCGATCTCTTTGGCGATATCGGCGCCGGATCGCCTGCTGGACTTAGCGCCAGGTTGGGAGGACTGACATAGCTGACCGCGAAGGGCAATGAGTTCGTTGTGAACGACGGTCCCCATGTCCCTCCGGTTCCAAACTGAAGCACTGCATTATCGGCAGAGATAAAAGTGATGGTGCAGCCCTCATCACAGATCTTTACCGCTCCCTCCATCAGAGCAGAGGGAAACGGTGAAGGAGGCTGAACGGCTGGTGGCGGTGTGTCTGTCGACGAAGTTGGAAAAGGTGATGGGGGGGTAGCCGGCGGCGGTGTGTCTGCCGACGGAGTTGGAAAGGGTGACGGGGGGGTGGCCGGCGGCGGTGTGACTGACGGAGTTGTAACCGGCGGCGGCGTGACCACAGGCGGAGGAAGTGTTGCTGCTACGCCTGTGATCGCGGCGCCCAGACCGGCAAGCGCACTGCCGGACGGAAGCACGGGAACGGTACTGAAGACGTCCAGATCGGACTCTGCGGTGAAGACCCTTGGCTCTCCTACAAAATTCGGATCAACGATCTGCTCGGTTGCCATGGGAGTGAACCCGTGACCGACTCCAAAGTAGATGTTGTTGCTTCGAACGGTTGATCCTATGAAACCGTTGTAGTAGAGAGCTCCTGGTCCCCCCACAGTTCCGCCGAGGGCGTAGGTGGCCGGGTTGTCGTAGCCGAGGACGATATTGTTCTGGAAGGTGAATGAGCTATTCGCGCAGCCAGCGGGTCCGCATTCGAGGTCGATGATGGTTGGAGAGTAGCTGATGATGGTGTTGTTCTTCATCACAAGGCTTCCATTCGGTCCCATAGACGGCACGATCGTATCGAAGGCGCGGCAGAAGTCCTTCAGGTTCGCGTTGTAGGTGCTGGGCTGGCCCGTCATCGGCGCAGAGAGCCGGAGACAATTACCGACCGCGACATTGTTAGTGAAGACCATTGGGTTATTGGCCGGACCCCACTTGAACTGCTGCCCATTATTTCCGTAGGAGATTGAATTGGTTACGCTGCTGGGACAGACGCCGGTGTCGTTGTGCAGGAAGTCGAATCCATCCTGCGTGTTGTAGCGGAAGGTGGAGTTGGTGACGTTGGTCGAGATGCAGGTGCCTGACGGGGTTCCTATTCCATCACCATATCCGCCGGTGCTTTGACTGTAACAAGAGACGGCGCCGGTGCCGGGATAGGCCTGATTGCATCCATTCCATTCCACTACGAGGCCGTCGGCGACCAGCAAGCCGTTGACGCTGGGAGTTGCATTGCCGTCGTCGAAGTCCCATCCTGCCTCGCCGTTATAGGCGATATCGACTCTTGTGGCGGTGATAGTTCCTCCAATCGGTCCGATGATGCCGCGAGCGGTGAAGCCGTGGATCCACATGTCCTGCAGCAACACATCGTGCGTGCCTGTGTCGGTGAGGATTCCGTTGGTGGCGGTGTCGTCGATGCCGGGAAAGCCAGTGTTGCAGACCGCAGGAACGGCCGGCGTTCCATATTTAATGCACTGCGAATGACGAGTCAGTTCGATGCACTTGATGTCGACGTTCTGTGAGCCGTGCAGGTTGAAGACAAAGTTGACGCCAAATCCGCCGAAGAGTTGCGTCATGCTGCTTTGCGATCCGCAGTTGGCGAAGTTCTCTCCGAGAATCTGCGTATGCTGCGAAGAGGTTCCATTGGGTGGAGGCGGCGCGGCGGCGTCGTAGGGGTCTCCGTACAGCCCGAAGGAATCACTCAGATTGGGTCCGTTCTGCCCGACACGCCACGGGCCTCCGCGAATGAAGTAGGTATCGCCGCCGGTCCCGATCCAGCCCCATGCCGGGGGGACGGCGCTCGTGTTTGTCGAATAGCTTCCATCCGTCCAGAGATAACGCACGTCATTGAAGGCGCAGTGCTGGTTGTAGCCGATGCCTGGATAGGCTGCGTCCCCCTGGCCGTCACACTGTCCTTGGGGCTGGTTGGTGGAGAAGCGCGTTCCTCCGTCTTTCCTCACGAACCAGGTCTTGGAGGTTGGCGCGGCGAAGCCGCTCTGCAGCGCCGCTTTGACCTGATGTGGGTGGATCTGGGAGAAAGCGGGAATGCAAAGACACACGAGAGCGATCGTTGAAGCGAGTAACTTTTTCATAGCGTTCCTTAATTTGCCTTTCGTTCACACTGTGAGCGACTGCCCGGAATTTGTAACCGGACAGTCCTTAGGTATCGCACCGCTTTTGCACGGCACGCGACGTGACGATCGCGCCAATGTTCCGGCGCGGTTTTTTGGCAGAGGACAGGCCCGTTCTCAGAAAGGGATTCGGCCCGTTGGTGTTTCACAGTGATTCAGGTCTGCGGTTCTTACAGCGTGGCGTCTTGGTTACCGGGAGCTCTCGTCCCAGAACCGGTGCGTGAGAACGTCGAGATTATGTGGGCGTGCGAAGCAGCAGATAGGCGCCAGTGATTCCGAAGAGCAGGTCCGGAGTCCAGGCGGCGAGGACCGCAGGAAGCGTGTTAACGTTGCCCAGAGATTCGAAGATGAGGGCTACAACATAGTACGTGATGGCGAGGCCAATGGCGGTGGCGATTCCGGTGAGGGAACCTTTTTTGCCCATCGAGAGAGCGAACGGGATCGCGAGGATTGCCATAACCAACGTGATGAGAGGATACGCGATTTTTTTGTTAAGTTGCACGCTGAGGCGTTTTGTTTCGAAGCCGGATTGTTTGAGATCTGCGATGTAGTCGGAGAGTTCGGCGTAGCTCATCTCCTGCGAGGGGATGTACTCCTTCTTGAAGTAGGTGGGCTGCTCCTTGATCTCGGGGAAGGTGGAGACGGTGAAGGGCTGGTAGCTGGCGATGGTTTCGCCAGCGAAGGTGCGCTGCCAGCCGTTGACGAAGACCCAGTTGTTGACCTGCGGGTCCCAACGGGCGGAGGTGGCGAAGATGCGGCGCTGCAGGGTGAAGTTGGCGGGGTCGAACTCGAAGACGGTGAGGTTGGCGAACTTGTTGGTCTCGGCGTCGAAGCGCTGGTAGTAGAAGATTCGGGCGGGCTCGCCGGCGCTGTTGGTCTGGCCGGAGATCCACTGGCGGTCAGGGCGGGAGAAGGTTTGGGCGGGCTTGTCTTTGATGATGGAAAGAAGAGCTTCCTGACGGCGGTTGGCGGAGGGAAGGTAGGACTCGTCGAAGGCGAAGAGGCCGGCGGAGATGAGGATGGTGACGACGATGACGGGCGTAATGATGCGGTAGAGGCTGATGCCGCTGGTCTTCATCGCGGTGAGCTCGGAGGTGCGGTTGAGCGCCCCGAAGGTGACGAGCACGGCGACCAGAGCGCAGAGCGGAGTGACGTTGTAGAGGATGTAAGGGATGAGGTTGATGAGGTATTCGCCGACGGTGATCAGAGGCGTGCGATTGCGGAAGATGGGACCGATGAGCTCGAAGAAGGTGAAGATGAGGAAGAGCCCCGAGAAGGAGAAGAGGACGATTGCGAAGTTGGTGGCGTACTCGCGCATGACGTAGTCGTCGAGCAGGAGGGGGAACTGCATGCGGGAGATGCTGCGGAAGTTGCGAAGGAGGGTGGCGACATCGAAGTTGGAACGCATGTTGGGCGATGCGTTACGGCTGATGAGACGGGTGACGAGTTTGTTGAGGGCGACGCCGATGGAGGAGAAGACGCTGAGCGCAATTCCACCGCGGGACATTTGATAGAGGAGGATGGCGCCGGCGGCGGCGAAGAGCAGGTTGGCTCCCCAGACGCCGAGGAAGGGTGAGAGTCTGCCGGACTGCGCGAAGGCGCCGCCGACCAGCGAGAGGAAGTAGTAGATGAAGACGAGGAGGATGGTGAGGACAAAGCCGGTGGATTTGCCGCCGCGCTTTGAGGAGATGCCCAGGGGGACTCCGACGAGCATGAGGACGAGGCAGGCGAAGGGGTAGGAGAAGCGCTTGTTGAACTCGATGCGGTAGATGGAGGCTTCGCGCCCATTGGTGGTGGCCACGGAGTTGCCGCGGCGCCAGAGCTCGGGGAGCGAGAGGGCCTGGATGGGGGTGTTGACACGGCCGAGGTGGGCCTCCTCGGGGGCTTCGGTCTCGATGGGGACGTCGGTGGTGGTGAAGGTGGTGATGTTGTATTGGTTGGGATCGTTGGCCGATGTGTCGTGCTGGCCGCCGTTGAGCAGATGGAGACGGATGGTCTGGGCGTCGGGGGTATTGGGGGTTCCGTTGACGACGATGGCCTGGGCTGCGGTGGTGATGTGCGGGTCGGCCGGCTCGGTGAGATCGGCGAGGAAGACGTGTTGCCAGACAGCGGCTCCGGCGGCTGGGGTGACGTCCTGAATGTAAAGGACGCGGTTTTTGAACTCTTCGTAGAAGACGCGTGGTTGGACCTCGAAGGAGGCCTGGGACGATTTGAGGGACTCGCCGAGTGCGATGAGGCCGGCAGCGGCGCGAGGCGCGAGGTAGAGCGAGTTGAAGAGGCCGAGGGCGAGAGCGACGGCGGAGACGATCGAGACGATGCGGACGAAGTCGATGGCGCCCATTCCGGCGGCGCGCATGGCTGTGATCTCGCTGTCGGCGGCGAGGCGGGAGAGGCCGAGGAGAATGCCGACGAGCACAGCCATGGGGATGGTGACGACGAGCGCGTTGGGCAAGGTGTAAGCGATGATGCGGATGACGTCGGCGTAGGTAGCGGAGTCGCGAACGACGAACTCGAGGATCTTGCCGAGATCGCGAGTGAAGATGATGAAGGTGAAGAGAGCTCCGCCAAGCAGGGCGTGTGAGGTGACTTCGCGGAGAATGTAGCGGGTGAGAATGCGCATTTTTTTGCTACTAGGTGACTCGCTTCAAGTTCGGTTGGCTCAGTGTATCGCGGCGTGGTAGCGAATGCTCTCGACGCGATGTGGAGGAACGGTGTTTTGCGGAAGATTTTTTTCGAGGCAACTCGGGAAGGGATTGGGGAGTCCATCTCTCAGCTGAGTAAAGGTGACGCTGCGCGTGCGATAACGGCGTACAGAGTTTGAGCCAGATGGAAATATTTACTTGCAATAAGCCAAAAGATTCGCAGATGGCGTTCGAAATTTCTCCTAGTTACGGTGGCTCCCCTGAGCTATCTCCAAGCGTGATTCTTCTGGTGGATGACGATGCGGATGTTCGTTCGCTGACGCGGACGTTTCTGGAGCATGAGGGCTATAGCGTATTTAGTTCGGGGGATGCGGAGCGGGCGGTGCAGATATTTCGCAGCGTGCCGCAGATCGATCTCTTGGTGACGGACTTGTATATGCCGGGGCGGTCGGGTTTGGAGTTGGCACGAGAGTTGAAGGCGATCCGGAGTGAGGTGCCGGTATTGCTGATCTCGGGCGGGGTGCTCGAGGAGCAACAGGAGGCCGGGCTGAGGGATGAGGGGTGGAGCTTTCTTTCGAAGCCGTTCGGGCTAACGGAGCTGCTGGGTGCGGTGCATCGGATTCTGGCGCCGATAGAGGCGAGAAGGTGGCGGGAGGCGAAGCAGGGCGTGACCGTGGATGGGTTGCTGTCGCGGCACCATGAATGAGGTGAGTGGCGAAGGCCCCGGGGCTGAAGCCCCTATCCTCTGTGAGCATTTTCGTAGGGCTAAGGCCCTACGCTTAATCCCACAAGCAACGGCAAGTGCAAAGGCAAAAGCGACGGCAAGTGCAAGGCAACAGCAGACCCCTGCGGCACGACAACCGGAAAGGCAAACGCAACGTCGAGGTTGGGACTGGATCAGGGGTTGGGGAGGAAGCGGTAGCCGATGCCGCGGACAGTGACGAGGTGCTGGGGGTCGGAGGGATCGTCTTCGATGTAGCGGCGGAGGCGGACGATGAAGTTGTCGATGGCGCGGGTATCGGTGTCTTCGTGGACCCGCCAGACCTCTTCGAGGATTTGTTTGCGGGAGACGATCTGCCCTTCCCGCTCGGTGAAATGGCGGAGGAGGTCGGCCTCCATCAGGGTCAGGTGTGTGGTGCGGTTCGGAGCGACGAGCTCGAGGGTGTCGAAGCGGATTGTGCGGTGGTTGAAGGAGTATTCGTCGCGTTGATCGGCGAGAACGTGAGGCGGGGTTTCGGGCGTTGCGGCGTTTTGCCAGGCGGTGCGGCGGAGGAGGGACTTGAGGCGGACGAGGAGAATATTGAGGTTGAAAGGCTTGGCGAGGTAGTCGTCGGCGCCGGCTTCTATGCCTTCGAGGACGTCTTCGGGACGGGAGCGGGCGGTGAGCATAAGGACGGGAGTGTACTGCTGGGCTTCGCGGAGGGTACGAACGATGGTGAAGCCATCCGCGCCGGGAAGCATGCAGTCGAGGACGATGGCGGCGATGTTTTCGCTGGGGGCTGCTTTAGCGGCCAGGAGGTAGGCGAGAGCGGCGTCGCCATCGGCTTCGTGGTGGGTACGGTAGCCCTCGGCCTGGAGGTTGAAGAGGAGGCCCTGGGCGAGGTGTTCTTCGTCTTCGACGAGGACGATGAGGGGTGCTG
>DATMPD010000127.1:0-11243 GCA_035567955.1 Edaphobacter sp. | reverse complement strand
CATCAACTTCTGCGAGCCGCTCCCCAGCGCCAAATACGTCCAGTTCTTCTCCGTCGTCGACAAAAAAGCCATGGAGCTTCCCTTCGGCTACGACTGGCCCTACAAGGAAGGCCTGCGCATGGACGAGGCGATGAACCCCCTCACCCTCCTCACCTTCGGCTGCTACGGCCAGACCCTCCCCAACCAGAACGGCGCTCCTGTCCGCGTCGTCGTCCCCTGGAAGTACGGCTTCAAGTCCGCGAAATCCATCGTCCGATTCCACTTCACCGACAAGCAGCCCCGCACCACCTGGAACGACACCGACGGCCAGGAGTACGGCTTCTTCTCCAACGTCAATCCAAACTACGACAACGCCCGCTGGTCCCAGGCCCACGAGCGCCGCATCGACTCCAGCCTCCTCCCCCGCACCATCCCCACCCTCATGTTCAATGGCTATAGCGACCAGGTAGCCAGCATGTACGCCGGCATGGACCTGAAAAAGTACTACTAGTCACATCATCGGCCTCTTGGTTGTCATCCTTCGCCGAAGGCGGAGGACCTGCTTTTTTGTTCTGTCCGCAAATATTCGAATATGCTAATATTATTCACATGCAGGACGCCCTCCGCCGGTTCAAAGCCGACATCTTCCAGGCACTCGCTCATCCCACCCGCATCGCCATCCTCGAACTCCTCCGAGACGGAGAACTCTCCGCCGGAGCCCTGATCGACAAGCTCGCCTTAGAGCAGGCCAACGTCTCTCAGCACCTTGCCGTTCTGCGCGCAAAACAACTCGTCTCCACCCGCAAGTCCGGCAACCAGGTCTTCTATTCTGTCCGCGACCCCATCATCATCGAGGTACTCAATCTCATGCGCACCTACTTCCATGCTCACCTCAAGGAGTCCCTGGGCATGCTCGACGAGATGGAAAAGCCACTGGAGCCTGTCCAATGACTCTCTCCCCGCGATGGGTTCCTCGTTCCATCGAGTGTCTTCACGGCTACACCGCAAGAAAATTCTCCCACGATCTCATCGCCGGATTGACCGTAGGGCTGGTCGCGTTGCCATTAGCGATGGCCTTCGCCATTGCCTCCGGGGTGCCTCCACAAGCCGGTTTGTACACCGCCGTGGTTGCCGGCTTCCTAATCTCCGCAGTGGGCGGATCACGCACCCAGATCGGCGGCCCCACTGGCGCCTTCGTCGTCATTGTCGCAGGCATCGTCGTCAAATTCGGCATAGCCGGACTGGCCCTCGTAGGAGTCATGGCCGGCGTTCTCCTCCTGATCATGGGCTTCACCGGCCTTGGAACCGCCGTCAAATTCATCCCCCGCCCCGTAACCATAGGATTCACCAACGGCATCGCGCTCCTCATCGCCTCCACCCAGATCAAAGACTTCCTCGGCCTCGCCACACCGACAGTCCCCAGCGAATTCCTCCCTCGCATCAAGCTGCTGCTCCACTACGCCAGCACCGTGCGCTGGCAGACCGTAGCTGTCTCCGCAACCTCACTCGCGATCATCCTCCTCTGGCCACGCATCACCAAACGCCTTCCCGGCTCCATCGTCGCGCTCCTGCTCTCGACCGCCGCAGTCGCCGTCTTCCACCTGCCGATTGAAACCATCGGCAGCAAATTCGGAGGCATCCCGCAGGGCTTCCCCCACTTCACCCTTCCCAACTTCCGCGCCGAGCACATCCTCCCGCTCCTGCCCTCCGCCTTCACCGTCGCGCTTCTCGCGGCGGTCGAAAGCCTGCTCTCCGCAGTCGTCGCCGACGGCATGAGCGGCGACCGCCACAACTCCAACATGGAACTCGTCGCCCAGGGCGTAGCCAACATCGCCTCGCCTCTCTTCGGAGGCATACCCGCCACCGGCGCCATCGCCCGCACAGCAACCAACATCCGCTCCGGCGCCCTCACCCCCGTCGCCGGAATGGTCCACGCCCTCACCCTCCTCGCCATCCTCCTCGTAGCAGCCCCGCTAGCCCGCTTCGTTCCCCTCGCAACCCTCGCCGCAGTCTTATTCGTCGTCGCCTACAACATGGGCGAGTGGCGCGAGATCGCCACCATTCTCCGCCTCTCCAAAACCGACATCGCCGTCTGGATCACCACCTTCGCCCTCACCGTTCTCGCCGACCTCACCGTAGCCGTAGGAGTCGGCATGGCCCTCGCAGCGCTCCTCTACATCTACCGCATCGCCGAAACCACTACCGTCGCGCCCGTCACCCCTGAGTACCTCGCCGACGGCCGCGCCCACATCCTGCAAGACAAGGACATCCCCTCCAACGTAACTATCCTTCGCATCCACGGCCCCTTCCTCTTCGGCACAACCGAAAAACTTACCGATGTCACGAAGGACCTCAACCAATTTGCAGAGGTCGTCATCCTAAGGCTGCGCAATATGACCGCGCTCGATGCAACCGGCATTCACGCCCTCGAGCAATTCTCCGATCGCCTGCACAAGGCCGGCAAAACCCTTCTACTCTGCGGCGCAAGAGACCAGCCGTCGCGCCTCATCTCACGCTCCACCTTTCTCGACCACATCGGACCGGAAAACGTCTTGCCTCACGTTGAGGCCGCGCTCGCACGCGCGCAGGAGCTTCAGGGAGACTTCGAAGGCGTAGGCCGCGAACTCGCAGCCGATATGGCGCGCCACCCACTCTAACCTGCAACTCTCGTGAGGCCGCGCTAAACTACACACGCCAATGTCCAAGCGCGCCGTCATCATCCTCAAAACCCTGCTCCACCTCCTCTGCCTCGCTCCCTTCGCCTGGCTCCTCCACCTCTTCACCTCAAGCGCCCTGGCCAGCTACGCCGACCCCATCAACTTCATCACCCACTTCACCGGCGACTGGACCCTCAACCTCCTCTTCGCCACGCTCGCCATCACCCCCATCCGCCGCCTCTCGCCGAACCTCGCCTCTCTCATCCGCTTCCGCCGCATGCTCGGCCTCTACGCCTTCTTCTACGCGACCCTCCATCTCTCGACGTACATCTTCCTCTTCTCCGGCTACGACATCACCACCGCGCTCGCAGGTCTCCGCGCCGGCCATCCTGGCGAACTCGTCACCCAATGGAAACTCATCTGGCCGCGCATGGTCGACGACGTTCTCAAACGCCGCTTCATCCAGGTCGGACTCTTCGCGTGGTTCCTCCTGCTCGCCCTCGCCGTCACCTCACCTGCCTTCATCCTCCGCGCCATGGGCGGAAAAAACTGGCAGCGTCTCCACCGCCTCATCTACGTCGCCGCCATCGCCGGCATCATTCACTACTGGTGGCTCGTCAAGAAAGATAACTACTCCCCCGCGTTCGACACCGTTGTCCTCACCGTCCTCCTCCTCGCCCGCGTCGTATACAGCCTCATCAAACGCAGCAAAAAACCTGCAGTCACGCTCAAATCGGCGTAGAAGAACGCAACGTTTTTCAGAGGTTCCGCAGGCTTACAAAACTTTACCCAGCTTAACCAATCTTTATCGCACCCCTCGACGCCCAGTGCTGAAATCGACGTATTGCGTAGGCATTAATCACGCTGCGCATCGAGGAGCACCCCAATGAACCTTGAAAGATTTATTTCCACCCTCGCCAAGTTGATTCTCGGAGCCGTCGCTCTAGGCGGCATGCTGGCATTGGGCACACAAACGGCTACAGCCCAGGCCATGATCGTAACCACCCCATTCCCCTTCTCGGCTGGTAGTCAATCCTATCCGGCAGGAACCTACCAGTTCACTCTCTTATCCGAGTGGTCTCTCTCCATCCGTAATGTGAATGGAGGAGGGGAGAGTTTTTTTATGGTACGTCCCGAAGAGAATAGAGCCCTGGGATCCCAGGCAGGCCTCGCCTTTCGCAACTCCGAAGGACATCAGAATCTCCAAAAAATCCACCTGCCGGGCACCATGACCGCTGCCGAGTTGATTCCGCATGACGCCCTGAGCCATCGAGCGAAATCCAATATCACGTCGGCCATCTCCTCTGAAAAACTTACAGGCACAAAGCAAAATGCGATGGGCCGATGAGAGGGCGTTTGAGTGATTCCATATAGCTTGGAACTTGAGTGATTGAAGACATGAAGAATTGTCGATATGAAGAATTGTCATCCTGAGCGGAGTCTCTCGCAGTCTCATCGCGAGAGGCGCAGTCGAAGGACCTGCGGTTAGAAAAAGACCCAAAAGAAAGCCACCCGTAAACATGCGAAATTTTTTTTCTTCAAATTCAGCCCAAAAATCGCATGTCAAGCCCCAAAACCACCTAACTTAAACAAACAAAAGAGAATAGAGTTGGCACGTTAGTTAGCCTCAATTCGCTATACTTAAAACAGTAGAGAAAAACAAACAGCCCCGCAGGGAGATAGCCTCCCTCCGGGGCTAACCCTTTTGGATGGAATATTTTGGACGCAACCCGTTTCTTATAAATATTTTGCAGGCCAAGCCGCTCCGTAACTCGTTGATTGCAGGATATTTCCGCCCGGGCAATGGGGGGTACCCCCTCCCCGCCGGCGAAACGCAACTTGCCCGTCAAGTTCCGGTCTATATCAGGAGAGGCGCGCCATGCATAAATTTGCCCTGACCTTGGTTCCGCTCCTTCTCGCCGCGCCACTTTACGCCCAGAAAAAATCCACCGCCAAACCCAAATCGCCCGCCGCAGCCAAACCCGCCCCGCTCGTCCCCCTCGATCCACGAGAGAGAACCCAGCAACTCCTCAACCGCTTCACTTTCGGTCCGCGCCCCGGAGATGTGGAACAAGTTCTCGCCATCACCCCCGAAAGATGGTTCGAGCAGCAACTCAACCCCGCCAGCATCCCCGACCCGATCCTCGACAAGCGCCTCAGCGAATACACCACCCTCAACCTTCAGCCCGAGCAGGCCCTCCAGCTCTTCCCCGACCGCTTCACCATCAGCCAGATCGCCGACGGCCGCCACGCCTATCCCAACGACCCCCTCCTCATCGCCATGTATGAGGTCCAGACCTACAAACTCAACAAAGACATCGACACCCACAAGCTCAATCCTGACGGTCAACCCGTCATTCCTCCACTCACCGAAGCCGAGGCCGCCGCACAAAAGAAATCCGACCAGGAGACCGCCGCCCATATCGCCGGAGAACTCTTCGCCCTGCCGAAAAATCAACACATGGCCGCTCTAATCAAACTTCCGGTACCCGACCGCATCGCCTTCACCACCTATCTCGCAGGAGATCAAAAGAACCTGCTCCTCGCCGACTTCAGCCCCCGCGAACGCGAGATCTTCAACGGCATGGCCGCCAACATCGGCGCGCCCTACAACATCGTCAACGAACTCTCGCAAGCCAAAGTCCTCCGCGCCATCCTCTCCGAGCGCCAGCTTCAGGAGGTCATGACCGACTTCTGGTTCAATCACTTCAACATCTACATCGGCAAAGACTCCGATCAGTGGTACGCCACAAGCTACGAGCGCGACGCCATCCGTAAACACGCCCTCGGCAAGTTCCGCGACCTTCTCCTCGCCACCGCCACCAGCCCGGCCATGATGATCTACCTCGACAACTGGCTATCGATAGGCCCCGACTCGATTGCCAACGGCGTCAACCCCGCCAATCCGAACTCAAAGAAAGGCAATCGCGGCCTCAACGAGAACTACGGCAGGGAAGTGATGGAGCTCCACACCGTCGGCGTCGACGGCGGTTACACCCAGGCCGACGTCACTGCCCTCTCTGCCATCCTCACCGGCTGGAGCGTCGATCGCCCTAACCAGGGTGGCCCCTTCCAGTTCGATCCCAAAAAACACGAGCCCGGCCCTAAACAATGGCTCGGCCACAACATCGGAAACACAAATCCCGGTGCCCCAAATCCGGGTGCCCCAGGTTCGGCGGCTCCATCGCCTAACCTGGGTTTTGTCGCCACAGATCCATCCACAGGCATGAACGAAGGCACCCAGGCCCTCACCCTCCTCGCCGCCGATCCGCACACCGCGCACTTCATCAGTTACAAATTAGCCCAGCGTTTCGTGGCCGACGACCCGCCACCCGTCCTCGTCGACCGCATGGCCGCCACCTACCTCGCCACCGACGGAGACATCAAAGCCATCCTCCGCACGCTCGTCCAATCGCCCGAGTTCAACTCCAAAAAGTACTTCCGCAACAAAATCAAAACTCCAATGGAATTCGTCGCCTCCGCCTTCCGAACCACCGCGACCGACCCCGCCAACCCAGGCGCTCTCGTCAACACGCTCAACACCATGGGCATGCGCCTCTACTACGCACTTCCTCCCACCGGCTACTACATCACCGCCGACCACTGGATGAACTCGACCGCCCTCGTCGACCGCCTCAACTTTGCCTACGCCCTCACCGGCAACAAATTCGCCAACCAGAAGTTCGACTCCGCCCACGTACTCGCCCTCGGCCTCATGGCTCAACCCGCCAGCCCTGCAGCGAACCAAACCAACGCGGCGAATGCCTCCCGGCCGAAATACTCCGAAGCGCTTCTGACGACCGAACTCAATACCAGCCTCCCCAACCAGCCGCCTCCTAACGCAACCGGCCAGGACCTGGCCCTTCATGTTCTGGAGTCCGCCTTGATCGGCGGCGACGTCTCCGCCCAGACCAACCAGCTCATCCGCAAACAGATCGCCGATCTCCCCGCCGCAAACTCAACCGAGACCCTCAACCTCCTCACCGCCCTCGTCATGGGCAGCCCCGAGTTCCAACTCCGCTGAGCGTGCATCGAATGTATATGAAGCCGATCGACCGCAGACACTTCACCGCCGGCATCCTCGCCGCGAGCCTGGGAGGGAGCAAAGCCGTGGCCTCCAAATTGGAAACACCTTCGACAACAACGCCGCAGCAACTCCACCTCAAGCCCAACGGCTGGATGCCTAACAGTCCGCTGCCAGTCCTCTACTACCGCAGCGCCCTCCCAACAAATACGGATCTCGCAGACACAATGGAGCATCTCTTCACCACGAACGGCTGGCCCCCGCAATGGCGCAATGGCGTCTACGACTTTCACCACTATCACTCCACCGCGCACGAAGTCTTAGGTTTCGCCGCGGGCCACGCCGACCTCGTCCTCGGCGGAGAAAGCGGCGAACCGGTCACGTTCACGCGGGCGATGTCCTCGTACTCCCCACCGGCACCGGCCACTGCCGAATCACAGCCTCCAGCGACTTCCTCGTCATCGGCGCCTACCCAGCGAACGAACACTGGGACATCTGCCGCACCGTCCCCACCCCCGAATTTGTCTCCCGAACGTCGCTTCGTTCGGTAACACACTTCCTGCTTTGTGTTCCACGTATGCCAGTCGGATTTCTACAAACGTACCGCTCTAAGCGGCTCCAGGTATTTGGTTAGACGGTATCTTCCAGCACAAACGTGATCTTCAGAATCACTTTGTAGCCAACGATCTTGTCCTCTTTGACCTGAACCTCCTGCTCCTTGACCCATGCACCTTTGATCCCGCGAAGTGTTTTGGATGCTCGGGCGACCCCTTGAGCAACGGCATCCTCGAAGCTCTTGTCAGACGTTGAGCTGATTTCAACGATTCGCGCAATGGACATAATTCCACCTCTCGCCGTGCCTCGCGTTGCAACTTGGATGTCCGACGCCGCTCAGCAAGATGCTTTCGACCGTTCTGTACGATGCCTTCCAATTCCCGGAGTAAGCTAACGAATCATGGCTAAACCCCGCAAGAAACCTACCGCCCAACCTGCCACCGCTGAACCCCCTCCCATGCCACTGATAGGCGACAAGGTCACCATGCCGCGCAGCAAGTCCGTTCTTGAGATCAACCATGTAAGCCGCGACGGCAATGAAGTGGACCTACTGCTTCCGGGAACGACCCTTCAATGGTTCCGTGTACGCACCGACACCCTTACCTTCGTTAATAATTGGGGTGGTGGGCCCTCGATGGGTATTAGCTTCCATGTCCCGCGTCGAGACCCAATCACCAGTTCCCTGTTCCATTGCCGAAACCATTGAGCGCCGAAGTCCTCTTTATCCGACGAAGTGCGGTAGAACGGACGTCAACTTTGCGAGGCGTTGGCAGCCTCGTCGATCAGTGCCGTCACCTCATCCGGTCGTGACGCCAGCGACGCATGGCTCGCGTCCAACTTGATCACCCTCTTCGCGCCCAGCCTGTCCGACATCATCTTCTCGGTCTCCGGGGAAAGCATCCGGTCGTTACTCGAAATCTGGTACCACGACGGCTTGTTTTTCCACGCCGCGGTCGTAATCTCGTCACCAAAGGTACTCACCAGCGGTGCTTTCTGAGTCACGGCCATCACAAGCGCCTCCTCCTCGGTCAGGTCCTGACAAAAACTCTCATGAAACTTGTCCTGCTTGATCCACAGATACCCGTAGCTATCTGGAAGCACGTTCGCAACGCCTGGCACGGCAAGGGCTTTCGAGATTGAAGACGTGGTCTCCCCTACCTCCGGAGCGAAAGCCGCAATATAGACTAGCCCAACCACGTTCGGCTGATTGCCCGCCTGAGTAATCACCGCTCCGCCATACGAGTGGCCCACCAGCAGCACTGGCCCCTTTTGCTGAGCAATCATCTTGCGGGTCCGCTCGGCATCGTCAGCTAAAGAGGTCAGCGGATTCTCGACCGCAAAAATCGATGTGTAACCCTTTTTGTTCAGACGCGGAATCACTTTGCTCCAGTGCGCCGCTCCACCCCAAAAACCATGCACCAGTACGATAGTCGGCTTCGCCATTTCAAAACCTCCCTGCGAATTTACGTGCAATGCTTTTTTCAGCATGAGATGCAAGCTTATCCCATCTCCGTGACAACGAGACAAGCAGGGAGAATTCTGCTCGATCAACGAGATCTCCTTCCCTCCGAAAATATGGCATACGGCTCGAGACTGAGCACATTTGTAGGCTGCTCATCATCCCGGCTAAAGAGCAGAAGTTCGACAGATGAAGCGTCGCGAGCGTAAATGCTGACGTTCACGCCCTCACGGGAGACAGTTGCCCCCAGAGGAGCGGCCTTCCCGCTGGTCGCAGCAATCAAAGGGAACCGCAAGTCATTCGATGACTTTGGTGTTGTGACCCCCTTAATCGTGTTGGTTGCGATGCAAACTCCGCGCTCATAACAGGCATACTCTTCTTTCGTATGGTTCACTTGGTCGTGTTTGCGGGGATGAATCGCACTTGTAGCGGGAAGCATCTCGGTCGAGGATCTGGAGGACGCAGTTTGAGTGGCTCTCGTTGTTAGCATGTCTTCTACTCGACGTAGAGATTTAATTAATGCCCACGGTTACCCAATCCATCGTCCAGGCATCACACAATTTGTCCCACAATTTGGCGACTTTCTGGAGGAGGAGAAAATGCTGCATTTCCCATGTGTCTCGCTGAGTAATCTTTCGAAGATGTTTGGTGAGAAAAATGACATGCGTAGCAAAATGATAGGGCGCAGTTTTTCGAACCCAGATCTATTAGCAATAGAAAACGAGATCATACGAATAAATAAGCTCATCACTAGCCATCGCCGCCGCTGTAGGCACTGCAAACTGCGTGAGAACCGTGCCGCGTTCATCCCCATCCCTGCTCCGCAAAGGTTCTGACGAGGAGATAGCTGAATATGACATTGGATTCCAAGCTGGCTCGAATGCTGAAGAGGCAGACGGCACTAAAAGCGAAGCGTGGCAGCGCGGCTGGGCTGAACCTCAAGAAGAGAAAATACTAAATATACGCAACTTCTCAAGTAGGCGAGACTGGTGCGAAGTGCCCGGGCGGACGGCGAACTATTTCGTGGGAGGAGGAGGGTAATTCTTCAAGAGTTTCGCAACCGCCTTGTTCAGGTTCTTTTCACGCTTGTCCGGCTTTGCTTTCGGATCGAGGGTTTTGCTGGCGGATCCTCGCCATACGAGGTCTTTATGGGCGGAGTCATACATATCCAACGCCAGCTGTCCGACGTAGATCGTTGAGGTTGAACCGGTGGTCATTCCTCCACCTGCGCCATACCATCCGCCTCCGTACCAGCCTGGGCCATAGCCCCATCCTCCGGTGCCTGTGTTGTAGGAGGTAAATTGCTTCTCTGTTGTCATTGCTACCTGATAGGCGAGGTAGAGGTCGGCATTGTCGCCATCAGTTTTACTGAGACCTTTGGTTGATAGTTGAGTATCGATCGATGCCTTGATCTGTTTGTCGGTGATGTCGTCAGGCTGCTGGGCGTCTTTGATGACGACCCACTTGTAGGTTTTGAACTTTGAGAAATCAGTGTCCTTGTCGTAGTTATAGCGAACGTCCTGGCAGAGAGCACTGGTCGCCATCATAAGCGACAGGGCCAGCGAGAAAAACGAGATTCTCTTCATATTCATCTCCTATGTTTCGTGGTTCGCTGCCCCGGAGGTTGCAGTAACCAACTCTCCTTCGAGGCCCTAACCACGCGTTGCAGGGGCCAGCGCCATGATGACGCCGATTATACCCGTGCAATATCCCCAAATCACTCATGGAAGATGTTTTACGCAATTCGATCAGAAAGGTCGCTAAGAACGAATTCTCGGTCGAACGCCATGGGGCAACCCAGCAACGCTGACAACCAAGACGATCTGAGTCTATTCGATATCACAGGCAGCCTCTATCTTGACAACTATGGTGGATGAGACTTTTTCTGTCTCATCCACCTAAAAGCCTGCGACTACTCGTCGACGGCTCCGTCAGCTGGATCATCAGCGGCCTCGATCTTAGAGAGCCGCTTCATGCTGGTGGCGTGGATCTCAGCGACCCGGTGCTTGAACCTTGTCGCGCTGTACTCAAAGAGGAGACAGCGACGGTTTGCTGTACATAACTCGGAGACTTCGTATAAGAAGACTGTACTGAACGAGGAGATTGAATATGGCCCTCAGGTATTAGGCGCAGAAGCCTACTGAGTCGCGGCCCTGCCTTAGGAGATACCGTCGAGCCCGCTCTTTGAGTAGCAGGGGCCAGTGCCCGATTCTTTCTTCAAGCTGAACACAACCCGGGTGAAGAGATGGCCGAAGAAGGAATGAAAAGGGAAAGGAATCGAGCTGGCTGACGGGAACAGGCAAGCGGACAAGTTCAAACCGCCGAGTGACTTGGCTGCCGAGAAGACTGAAAGCGATGACGGCGGCGACAAGTTCACGGTGGCGTACAGATAGTTGATGGATAGGTCGACGCCAAAGCACTCTTGGAAGTGGCTTGCCCGATGTTTTGTACCAGTGAGGAGTTAGTGTAGCGCAGCTATCGTTGTGTTGGGATAGCCGCCGTCGGGGGTGTGGGGAAGTGGGAAGCGCGAAGCGGTTTCCAGTTCTCCATGCCCCTTTTTGGTTAGGGT